>DBKX01000199.1:10254-13546 GCA_002297865.1 Lachnoclostridium sp. UBA739 | reverse complement strand
AATTTTCGTGGCACCAAATGCAAATGGTTCAGGTACTCAAAGTAATCCAATGAGTTTTACAAAGGCACTTACTACAATTCAGCCAGGAAAAACAATCTACTGCTTAGCAGGAACGTATTCCTACAGCAACCAGATTACAATCCTTTACGGAAATAATGGTTCAGCAGGAAAATACAAATCAGTCGTGGCTTACAATGGAGCTGACGTAGTATTTGATTTTTCGAAACAAGCTTATGGCAATACTGCGACTAACGAAAGAGGAATTCAATTAGAGGGTAACTATTGGAGATTTTACGGAATTAAGATTACAGGTGCAGCTGATAATGGTATGCTGCTTTCCGGTAATTACAACATTATCGAAAACTGTCAGTTTGACGGAAACCGTGATACTGGCCTGCAGATAAGCCGTCGTAAATCCAGCTTAACAAATATGGCAGACTGGCCATCCTACAATACAATTAAGAATTGTACATCCTGTAATAATATGGACCCTGCAACTGGTGAAAATGCAGATGGTTTTGCAGCAAAACTTACTTGTGGCCAAGGCAATGTATTTGATGGATGTATTTCTTATAATAATGTAGATGATGGATGGGACTGTTATGCCAAGTCAGCAACAGGACCTATCGGAATCCTTACTATTAAAAACTGTATTGCGTTCCGTAACGGTGAAACAGCGAATGGTGTTATGACACCAAACAGTGATGGCAATGGATTTAAATTAGGTGGTGCAGGTGTTGGAACACCTCATATTGTTTCAAACTGTATTTCTTTTGAAAATAAGAATCATGGTTTTACAGATAACAACAACCCTACATCCTTATCTCTTAAGAACTGTACTTCTTTCAATAACTCTCGTGCAGATGGAAAGAAGGCAAACTTCCAGATGGATCGTGCAGGAAGTGGTGCAACTTATGTAAACTTATTATCTTGTTCCACTAATACAATTGGAAGTGATAAGTTTAAAGGTACCATTACCAATTCTGTATACTATAATTCTTCTAAATATTATAAAGTAAGTGGTGCAACAGCAATTGCTAACAATAAGGTAGGAACAATCGTATCAGCACCAGCTGCATCTGATTTTGAATCTGTTAGTACACCAGCCATTGGTACAGATGTTCATAAGTTATGGAGAAATGCAGATGGCTCTCTAAAGATTGGTTCTTTCTTGAAGGTGAAACGTTCTTCATCCTTCTATGGTATGGGAGCTGTTCTCTAATAAAAAACACAAGATAGTTTCAAAAAGACTGTTTGAAAGGCTACTTGATATGTACCATGTCAAGTAGCCTTTTTTAACTTATAGAAAAGTCTTCTGCGAGTCCTTCCATATCAAGTAAAAATATCAAAAAGTATGAAATGTACATAGTTTTCCTTTTAATTTTGATAAAAGTGATAAGGATAGTTGTGCAAATGAAAATTTTACGATATAATACAAATCATGAATGAGTATTCATATGATAATATGTTTGAAACAAGGAGGAAACAGATGTTTTTAGAAGTGTCGAATATAAAAAAGAGTTATGGACATGATTCATCTTATACGCAAGTCTTGAAGGGAGTAAGTACTTCTGTCGAGAAAGGACAAATGTGTGTCATATTAGGACCATCTGGCTCTGGTAAATCCACACTATTAAATATCATTGGTGGTTTGGATACAGTTGAATCAGGAAGTGTCAAAATTGATAATAATGATATAGTCGGTTATAACTCAAAAAAACTAGCGAAATACAGAAGAGACTACTTAGGTTTTATTTTTCAGTTCTATAATCTTGTTCCTAATCTTACAGTAAAAGAAAATATTCAAACCTGTCAGTATCTTTCAAAAGATGCATTGGATATTGATGAATTAATGGTGACCCTTGGAATAAAGGAACATGAGAATAAATTTCCTTCACAGCTATCAGGAGGACAGCAGCAGAGATGTGCAATAGCTAGAGCTTTAGTTAAAAATCCTAAACTATTGCTATGTGATGAACCAACTGGTGCTTTAGATTATGTTACATCGAAAGAAATCCTAATCCTATTGGAGGAAGTGAATAAGAAATATGGAACTACAATGCTAATCGTTACACATAATACTGCAATCAAAGATATGGTTGATAAGGTAATTAAAATCAAAGACGGAAGGATAGCAGAAGAATACGTCAATACTAATAAAAAGAAGGCTTCTGAAATTGAATGGTAAGGAGAAGATAAATGATATTAAATAAACGTATTAAACGTGAACTTAAGCAAAACTTTTTTAGATATCTAGCATTATTTCTTGTCATTCTTGTTAGTATGTACATAGTTATCAGTATGGCAGGTGGTGCTGAGACAGTTATTGTAAATGTAAGCGATGCTCAGAAAAAGAGTTGTGTAGAAGATGGACAAATAGAAGTACTTGCTCCATATTCGGAAAAAGACATTGAAGAAATAGAAAAATATACAAAAAAATTTGAACAATGCTTTTATCTGGATTTTTCATACGATAAAGATGCAAAACTTCGAGTTTTTGAAAACCGTAAAGAAATTGACTTAGTAACTTTGGACAAAGATGGGAAAGCACCTAGTAACAAAGATGAAATTGTACTAGAGAAGCATTTTGCAGAAGCAAATAAGCTAAAAGCAGGAGACAAGATAGAAATTGGTGGGATAGAATTTACAATTGTAGGAACTGGTTCCTCTCCAGACTATGACTGTGTTCTTGATAATTTAACGGATATCGGTGCGACTGCTAGAACGTTTGGGACTGCATTTGTTTCAGACAACGGCTATAAAGCTTTGAAAGAATCAGGAAAGGCGAAAAAGGCAGAAACGTATAATTACAGCTTCATACTGAATCAAAAAACAGATTATGATGAATTCAGAGATGCACTGAATCAGATATATGTAGACAATGAATTAGTAACCAATAAATACATCAAGGAAATGATTGATGAAATAGAAGAAAAAAAGGAAGAGATAAATAGTTCTATTGATGAGCTGGCACAAGGCGGAGAAGATGTGTATGACGGCTCTATGGATATACAAGACGGTAATGATAAGGTAACCAATGGCCTGACTGAGATTACAGAAAAGTCAGATGAAATAATACGTGGTGCCAATAAGGCTTTTGACGGCTTGCTAGATAGTTTCTCCGCTCAATTAAAGAGCAATGGAGTACAAGTAACATTAGCACAATCCAATTATGAGTCAAAACTAAATCTGATTTTATCAAAATTGGATAAAGATAAAAATGCTAAACAGTATCAGCAGATTGTTGCTTTAAAAGCTTCTTGCGATTCCATGAAAGAATATGTAGAAGGCG
>DBKX01000199.1:0-10245 GCA_002297865.1 Lachnoclostridium sp. UBA739 | reverse complement strand
AGAAATATACGGAGGCAGTTGCATCTGCAAAAACGGGAAGCGAAGAACTAGGAGGGGGAATAGGAAAACTCCAAGATGGCGCTACAAAGCTAGCTAATGGAACAGAGGAAATGAAAAAGAGCATGAACCGTTTCATGGACAAGAACATGAAAGTTGAGATTAGCAACCTTACTTATTTCCTAAAGGCAGATGATAATCCTAGAATTGGTGGTTCAGCAGATGACGTTGTAATTAATAAAGTAGGCGCACTGATAGTTGGAATTATTGTATTAATTCTTTTGGCATATATTCTGAGTGTTTTTACAGTTCATAGTATTGATGAAGAAAGTCCAGTCATCGGTGCTTTGTATTCGTTAGGTTATATGAGGAATGAGCTTATGGGACATTACCTTGTCTTGCCAATACTCGTATGTCTGGCAGGAGGAATTGCAGGTACCATAGCGGGCTATTTGGGAATTGAATCACAGGTAGCTCAGAATTATAATTATTTCTCTTACCCTGAATTAACATATAAATTCCCTATATATCTGGTGCTTTACGGAGTAATACTGCCACCAGTTGTAGCTGCAATTGTTAATGCACTGGTTATTGGTAAAAAGCTGTCTCGAGAGCCATTAAAAATGTTGAGAAGAGAACGTAAGGAAATTACCAATAAGCAAGTAGATTTAAAGAATATTGGATTTATAACACGTTTCCGTATTCGTCTATTTTTACGAGAAATCCGTTCCAGCTTGACATTAACAGCAGGACTTTTTGTTTCGCTTCTTGTGTTAATGCTATCGGTATGCTGTTATAATGCAGTAGTTAATATTATAGATCAGACAGATAGAGATGTTAAGTTTTCATACTTATATTATTACAAGTTCCCAGCAGATACGGCTCCAAAAGGCGGAGAAGCTTGTTATATGAAAACCTTAAAAGCTGAAACTTTAAATTATGATATGGATGTTACAGTGATGGGCTTGCCTACAAATAGTAAGTACTTTAATTTTGATATGAAAAAAGGAAAAGACATTTTATATGTTTCATCCTCTACTGCAGACAAATATGGTCTAAAAGAAAATGACGTATTTACATTAAGGGATGCTATTAATAATGTATCGTATGATTTTACTGTAAAAGAAGTCGTACAGTATGCAGTTGGTTTGTATGTATTTATGGATGTAGATAGTATGCGAGAACTATTCGATCAGGATAGTAACTACTACAATGCTGTATTATCCAAAGATAAACTGGATGTAGAAGCGGATAGATTATATTCTGTTACAACAGGTGATGAAATTAGGGAGTACTCAGAACTCTTTATGGATTTGAATAAATCAATGATTGTTTCATTAATAATAGCTTCAACCTTCTTATTTATCATTGTAATGTTCTTAATGTTGAAGATGATTATTGAAAAACAGTCTTATAATATTTCATTATTTAAGATGTTTGGATATAACGAAAAAGAAGTTGGCAAGCTGTTCTTAGGCAGCAACTTTGTAATCGTTGCAATATCAGCTTTGATTTGTGTGCCATTAACAGAATTTATTATGAAATCAATTTATCCAGCCTTAGTAGCCAATCGAGCAACTGGTTTTGATTTAACTTTAGATTGGAGGACCTATGTATTTGTATATGGATTAATCTTTCTGTCATATTTTATTGTAAATATAATATTAAAGAACAAGCTAAATAAGATATCTCCTAATGATGTACTGAAAAACAGAGAATAGTTTTTTGGAGGGAGTAAAACAAATGAGAAAAAAACTAGTTATATTTCCACACGCAGGTGCAATACGAAGCAATTATCAAGTGCTGGAAGGAATATTAAAAGCTAGATTTGATGTTGTTTTCATAGACTATGAAAAGTTATATAAGCAATACAATATAATGAATATGGACCAGCTTGTGGAACAGATTAAAATTTTATTGAAGGATATACTTGACAATGAAAAGCTGCCAGCCATTTTTTATGGACATAGCATGGGGACATATGTATTGTATGCGTTAAGCAGTTTCTTAACAGAGCGTTATGGCGTAGACAAGCTTGTTTATTCAGATGTAAGACCGCCACAATATTATCATGCTATGGAACTAGCCAATATGGATAAGTTTCAACAAAATCAGATTTTAGAGAACCAGTATGATTTCTCTGAAGAGATTCGAGCAATCCCGCCCCTGTTTGAGTATTTCAAGGGGAGATTGCTTGAGGATCTCCTTATACTTGACACTATGGAAGATTATGTTTTTCAAAAGCCAGTCATTAGTAAAGAAACAAAAGTTTTACTTTTATATTCAGATTATTCTGCTAGTGAAAGTTTAATCGATGAATGGAACCGAAGCATTCAGACAGATGAAAAGATTAAAAGTTTTTACTTTAAAGGTGGGCATTATTATTTTGCAGAACATTCAGAAAGAACTGTAGAGTTAATTTCAAGTTAATAAATCAAAATTTGATTTATCAAAATACACATGATAATAGTGAGATGGGGATGACNNATTGAGATGACAGAGATTCAAAAGGCTTATCTTATCGGACGTGAAGATGCTTTTAGTGGAGGAGTTGGAACACATTTATATATTGAGTTGCTGTATAGTGGTGCAATCAAGACATTTACAGAAGCACTCAATAAGGTAATTGTATCACAGCCATTTTTAAGAGCAAAAATAAGTGAGCCATATTGTTTCGAAATATTAGAACCATTCAGATACGAAATAGAAGTTTTTGAAGAGGAAGCGAATGATTCTCAAATAATCGAAACACTTCGTTCAGAATTATCACATAAAAAGTATACTAGAGAAGATTTTCCACTGTTTACAGCCAAAGCGGTGAAAGAAAAGGAACAATATAGAATTGCATTTAGTATTGATTTAATTATTGCGGATGGTATGAGTTTGTATGAACTTATAGCTGAAATTAATGATTATATGGAGCATCCAGATAAAGTAATTGTTGATTACGCAGAAGACTTAACATTTATGATGGATTACTATCATAAAAGTAAGAAGACAAAACGCTATGATAGAGCAAAGAAATACTATTTAGAGAATATTGATACTATCTATGAAGCACCAAAGTTAAATTATGTATCCAATAAAGAACGAGACGTAACATTTTCGCATAAAGAATATGAGTTAACGAAAGAATTCTATGACAAGCTAAAAGTGAAAGCATCAGAGAATGGTTTTTCTGTTACCGATATTTTATTAAGTGTGTATGCAATGATACTAACAAAATGGTCACAGAATCCGGAAATGTCCATTAATGTTACTGCTTTTAAACGCCCTGACGGTGAAGTATATCGTCATGTTATTGGAGATTTTACAACATCCATGTTAGTACAGTCTAATTTTGATGAAGAAAAGTCTTTTGATGAAAATGTGAAGCAGATAAAGATGAAATTATTTACGGCACTTAAATATCAGGATTTTGAAGTGACACAGATAGTGAAAGAGCTTGATATGCGTGGAAGAAGTTCTCTAATGCCAATTGTATTTACTTCCATGCTGTTTGATGAAGATTCCTTATTAGGTGAGAATTTTGTTAAAGATTATATTATTTCACAAACACCGCAGGTTTATTTGGACTGTCAAGCAAAGAACAATGCAGGTAAACTAAGTATTACATGGGACTATCGTAATAGCAAATTTACGAAAAAAATGATAGATAGCATGTTTGACGAATATTGCAGTTGCATAGAATATTATATTACGCAAGAAAATGACCTGGTGGAACATTACAATTCTACAGTGCAGCAGCATACAAGCAAGCTTTATGAGGAATTTAACGGACAGACTAATGCTGAACAGT
This sequence comes from Lachnoclostridium sp. UBA739, assembly GCA_002297865.1. The sequence goes on along the minus strand of DBKX01000199.1, from coordinate 6,449 downwards.
GGGAGATGACGAGCTTACTTACAAGCTTTCAAAAAACAGTGAATCAATATCCTGACGAAGTATTTGCAGTAATAGACGGACAGGAGTATACCTTCAACGAGGTGAACCAGAAAGCGGTTAAACTAGCACAAAAAATAAAAGAAGCAAAGGCGAAATCGGGGAAACAAAAAACAAGAATCGCTTTTTCAGGAAACAAGAGCTTACATTCACTTGTATCTATTGTAGCAGCACAGATGACGGGAGATTCTTTCTGTGCAGTAAATGAATATTTCGGAAAAGAAAAAAGCGATGAAGTGTTGAAGTCAATTGCGGACTACATTGTGATTGAGAACTTCGAAGTAAAAGAAGTTTCGCAAGAAGTTCAGGAAATTGAACAAGAAGAATCCTACATTCTGTTTACATCAGGGACTACTGGAAAACCAAAAGGAATTGTGATAAGAGAGGATGCAGCATTAAATACTGTGTATGCCATGATTAAGATGTATGGAGTAAAGAGAGAAGATGCGTGTGCAAACATTTCAAATCTTTATTTCGATTTATCCATATTCGATCTGTATGCATCTATGATAACAGGAATGAAAGTTTATATGGTGGATGCATATAACGTTAACTGGTTTATAGAGGGAGAATGCTATAAAAATGTATCCATATGGAATTCAACACCTGCATTAGCAAGAGAATTTCTACTACATGATACATTTGATAAGTTACGCTGCGTCTTTATGAGTGGTGACTTTATACAGAAAAAGCTTGTTGAGGATTTGTATAAAAAGTATGGAGAAGATTTATCCGTAACAGCCCTAGGAGGAGCCACAGAGGCATCTATTTGGTCTAACTATTTTAATTGTAAGGACTATAAAGACAAAGATTTAATTCCATATGGACATGCTCTTCCAAATCAGCAAATGTATGTGATGAAGCAGAATAGAATGTTGGCAGAGGTTGGAGTTCTTGGTGAAATCATTATAGCTGGAGATGGTTTGGCAACAGGATATCTAGATCAAAAGCAAACGGAAAATGCATTCGTTTGGAACGAACAGTTAGGAAAACGTATTTACAGAACAGGAGACTTAGGCTATCTAGGCGCAGATAATAATATTTACATTCTGGGCAGAGTAGTAGACGAAATCAAACATAATGGATATCGAATTGACTTAAGAGAAATCGAAAAATACATTATTCGTATCGATGGTGTGAAAAATGCTTTTGTATTTATTGAAAAGCTTGAAAATCAAAGAACTCGCTTAATCTGTACTGTAGTATCCGATGAAGAAGCAATCGAACAGAAGATTCGAAAAGTATTAAGCAAACAGGTACCACATTATATGGTTCCAACAAACTTCCTTGTAGTCGATGCAATTCCTCTTACAAGCAACGGTAAAGTGAATATGCCAGAGATTAAGAACATGTTAAACAATACACAGGATGTTTACAGCTTTTCAGAAAAAGAAAAAGAAGTAATTGAAGTATGTAAGGCGCTTATTTCAGGGGAAAACTTTAGAGAACCTAGTCATGGTGGAGATACCTTCTTTGATATGGGTGGACAGTCTCTTCAAGTAGTAGCATTGAAAGAGGAATTAGATAAGCATTTCCATACCGATATCTCCTTACAGGACTTAATGAATAATATTACAATTATAGGATTATGCGAACTTGTAAGTGTTAATGAAGGGGAAGAAAAGGAAAAATCCCAAGAATTAATTCTTTTAAGAAAAGGTACAAGGGAAGATAAAAATATTATCTTTATTCATGCAGGAAGCGGAGAAATTAATATCTACTTGAACTTAAGCCGCTCCATAAGTGAAGAATATAACATTTATGGTATACGTTATGAACCAGAGGTTAAGCATTTAGCTTTATATAACTATGACTTTAGAAAGATAGCTCATCATTACTGCGACCTTGCCAAAGACATTAAAGTAGTAGATTATCTTGGCGGATGGTGTATTGGTGGAACAATTGCATATGAAATGGCATTGCATGAACCTGATAAATATAAGGAGATTTTCATGTTTAACTCCATGGCTCCAGTATCCAACAAAGTAGTTCAAATGGGAGACAGTTTCGAAGATGAAGTTAACTTTATGAAGAACTTCTTAAGTGAAGAATTAATTCAAAGCTGTCATAATGATACAGAAAAACTTTGGGAAAACATTGCAGAACTAATAGATAAAAATGCTGAATACCGCAAGGCAATTATTAATCTCATACCACCTGTTCTTATGAGATTATTGCCTAAAGTGGAAAACCTTAGCGGAAAGCAGCTTGTTTATTTTATTAACATGTTCCGAAGTTCCGAAAATGCGAGACATTTATATCAGTCCCATGATCATGCTGATGTAAATTGTTATTACTTCCATGCAGTAGATGAGGTAGTCGATAAGTACGAGGATTGGAAACAATATGTGTCATATTTTGAGGATTTTGCAGCATTAGGTAATCATGTTACGATGTTCCAGGATGAAAACCTGGAGAGTCTATCGAAACAGTTTAATTCCATTTTATCAAAGTAAGACAATATGGAAAAAAGTATAGTTAATGTCTTAATTCTAAGGAACTGTTTTCATTCGAAAAGTGAGCGGGACCAATACATTATCAAGTATTTGAAAAAGATATATGGAATGTCAGATGAGATACAGATTCAATTGCACAAAGATGGTTATGGAAAACCCTATCTTACAGGATGTAATTTATTTTGTTCCATTTCTCATTCAGGCAAGTATGTTTGTGTGGCATTATTTCATAGAGAGATTGGTATCGATATAGAAGAAAAAAAACCAATCGACTTTGAGAAAATTATGAGTTATCTCTTCACAGAACAGGAAAAGCTATGTGTAAATCACGACATTTCTAAATTTTATGATGTATGGGTAAAAAAAGAAAGCTTTTCGAAAATGCTTGGAAAAGGTTTGCTTCTTCCATTCAACAGTTTTTGTGTAGAGGAAGAAGCAGACATCATTTTAAAAAAGATAGATTTGAGTCGAGAGTATATTGGGTATCTTTGTTATGCGAAAAGTAACGAAATGGTTGATGTTAGGATATGGTTCACAGGAGATATGATGAATGAGTAATATAAGCAAAGTACAAACGCTAAAAGAGCTAATTGGGAAAGGCGAAAGTCAGTTTAATCAGGAAATCGCATTTCTTTATAGAAGAAAAAAGGAATACAAGGAAGTAACCTATCACAAGTTACATGATGACATCAATGGCTTTGGAACCTACCTCTATGAGTTGGGCATAAAGGAAAAAAAAGTAGCAGTTATAGGAGAAAACTCATATGAATGGCTAGTGGGCTTTTTCTCTGTAGCAAATAGTAGTAATATTATTGTCCCTATTGACAAAGAACTGGATGCAGTAACAATCTATGAACTAATTCAAAAATCGAATTGTTCCGTTGTCCTTTATACAAAAAGTTACAAGAATAAAATTAGAAGGCTAATGGAGCTTAATGATAGTATAATAGAAGAATACATCTGCTTAAACCATATGGACGAATATGTTGTGACAGGTGAACAACAGATACAACAGGGAAAAACAGAATTTCTTCTAGAAGAAGTAAAACCAGATGATGACGCTGCTATCTACTTTACATCTGGAACGACTGGAAAAGCGAAAGGTGTATTATTAAGTCATCGAAATTTATGTGAGGATATGTATGGGGCAGCGCAAAGAATTCAGCCCCAAAAATCAATATTTTTGATTTTGCCATTAAACCACACATTTGCATTAACAGCAAGTGTATTATGTGTACTAATTGGTGGAAAAGAAATCTATATCTGTAGTGGTATTAAAAGTTTCTTTCGAGATCTGCAAGAATTAAAACCTAGTGGACTAGTAGTAGTGCCTCTATTTGTTGAAAATATATATAAGACGATTCTTAACAAAATTACTGAAGATGGGAAACAGAAGAGCTATAAGCTGCTATGCAAATTTAATGGACTTCTCTTAAAATGTGGAATTGACAGAAGAAAAAAGTTATTTCATACAATTGTTGATTCTTTAGGCGGAAAATTAGATTTTATCGTATGTGGAGGTGCTCCAATCAATGCGGTATTGATTGAAGAGTTCTCTAAATGGGGAATTGATATTTATAATGGGTATGGAATTACAGAATGTTCTCCTATTATTTCGGTCAACAGTCAAGAGGAAAATCGGCTTGGCAGTGTCGGCAAGCCACTTGAAGGTGTCAAGGTACGAATTGATTCACCAGATGAAGCTGGAAGGGGAGAAATCTGTATCAGCGGACAAACTGTTATGCGAGAGTATTATAAGGAATCTGAACAGACTGCTCAAACCATAATAGATGGATGGTATCACACAGGAGATATTGGCTATTTAGACGAGGAAGGGTATCTTTTTGTTACAGGCCGAATTAAGAATCTTATCATTTTAGCAAATGGAGAAAATATTACACCTGAATTGTTAGAAGATAAGATAAAAACGTATCGGCTCGTTGATGAAGTTATTGTATATGGGAAAGATGATAAAATAGTAGCAGAGATTTATCCAGATATAGAATATGCAAAAATGCATCAGATTAAAGATATAGAAGAAGATTTGAATGAGTTTATTACGAAATTAAATAAATCGCTTCCTACTTATCAGCGAATTAAAAGTGTTGTGATACGTGAGGAAGAGTTTGAGAAAAATACCAATAGAAAAATTATAAGAAAGTATTAGGGAGGAAAACATATGTTTAAGAATATTGTTACAATACTTGAGAAATACACAGATTATCCAGCAGAACAGATTACAAATGAAACATCCTTATTAACGGATATTGCAATCAATTCCCTTGATTATGTAAAAGTAATTATGGATATAGAAGATGAGTTTGATATCGAGGTGCCAGAAAGTGCCATAGGCGAGATTAACACAGTTGGAGAACTAGTAACTTTCATAGAGGATTTAGTTGAGGAATAAGAAAGAACTTGACGAATCCAAGAATTATGTTTAGAATAGGGTTACAAGAAAAAAGCATTGAAGGTGTACCAAAACTTATATTTCTTACAGAGAGAGGAAGTCATCGGTTGGAAGCTTCCTTAAGTTCAATATAAGCCTAATTTCCCACCTGAGCTGCATCTCTGAAGCATGAGTGAGTAGGAGATGACGTTTTATGTACGTTACACATTTAAGTGAGTGCTTAGGCTTATACATAAAAGCCGTAAGAATCAGGGTGGTACCGCGGAATATATTTCGTCCCTTATTATTTTTGATAAGGGGCGTTTTTTTGTTTATAAGAAATGGAGTGTAACGGAATTTCTTATAAACAAAAAAGCCCCTAAAAAACAGGGGCAGAATTCACACCAGCGGGAAAGGAAGATACTTTGTTTTGCTATATTTTTTAAATGAAATAGATTGCCCCATATAAGAAAGGAGTTTACTCATGAAAGAAAAATTAGAAAAAATCATGAATGACGCAGTTGAGAAAATTAATGTTTCTGAAAAACTGGAAGAATTAAATGATATTCGTGTGGCTTTCCTTGGTAAAAAAGGTGAGTTAACAAGTATCTTAAAATCTATGAAAGACGTTGCACCAGAAGATAGACCAAAGGTAGGCCAGCTTGTCAATGAAGCTCGTGCCAAAATTGAAGGTGTATTAGATGAGAAGAAAACAGCTCTTGCAAGTGCTGTAAGAGAAGCACAGATGAAAGCAGAAACAATTGATGTTACATTACCTGCGAAAAAACCTATGATGGGACATCGTCATCCAAACACAATCGCATTAGAAGAGATTGAACGTATCTTCATTGGTATGGGATATGAAGTTGTAGAAGGTCCAGAAGTAGAATACGATTATTACAACTTCGAGGCTTTAAATATTCCAGCAAATCATCCAGCAAAAGATGAGCAGGATACATTCTATGTAAATAGCAATATCGTACTTCGTACACAGACTTCTTCCACTCAGGTTCATGAGATGGAAAAAGGAAAAGTGCCAATCCGTATGATCGCACCAGGACGTGTATTCCGTTCCGACGAAGTAGATGCAACACATTCACCATCTTTCCATCAGGTAGAAGGTCTTGTAATCGACAAAGACGTAACATTTGCTGACTTAAAAGGTACTCTAGCTGAGTTCGCAAAACAGGTATTCGGCGAAGATACAAAAGTTAAATTCAGACCACACCACTTCCCATTCACAGAGCCAAGTGCTGAGATGGATGTTTCCTGTTTCAAATGTGGTGGAAAAGGCTGTCGCTTCTGTAAAGGGGAAGGATGGATTGAAATCCTAGGCTGTGGTATGGTTCATCCACATGTATTAGAAATGAGCGGAATCGATCCAGAAGAATACGTAGGATTTGCATTTGGTGTAGGTCTAGAGCGTATTGCGTTATTGAAATATGAAATCGATGACATGCGTTTACTTTATGAGAATGATACTAGATTCTTGAAACAATTTTAGTATATCACGAAAATCTGCGTAGCTGATTTTCGTGCAAAACTGC
>DBKX01000366.1 GCA_002297865.1 Lachnoclostridium sp. UBA739 | reverse complement strand
TGCTGATACCCTTTGTGATAGGATACAAACGTGTACCGCTGCCACCCGCTAATATGATTCCTTTCATCAATAATTATTTATTTTTGTAATGTAATAATATCTTCAATAATCCCTTCATTTTAAGTTTCAGGTTCCAAGCTATGCCTTGATATATAATTTTTCTGTAAGCCACCTCAAAGCCTTCATTTTTAAGAGTATTCAAGAATAGTTCTCGCTTTATCGGTATATCTATATTCTGTCCTTTGGTCTTAAAGTTTACTATTTCCTCATCAAACTTTATAACCAAAGATTCGGTAATATCTTTCAGCAAAGTTTCACCTTTATCAGTATGAACATACAATTTAGAAATACCTTTATCATCATTCATTTCTGGATGTTTTTGAGCAATGTCCCAATAATCACCCAAAGTTATGTCACTGTTAGGTACGACATTTCTAAAAGCACAATGGAAACATGGCTTTCTCAAAGAATAATTCATAAGAAATGCCTGAGAATAATGATTCCAAGTAAATATCTCAGAATAGCATTTCCCATTACTATATTTCACTTCCAAACTGTATGTCTTCCAGCCAAATCGTTTCTGACGCATGTTCACAGAAACTATTTTACCTTTTTTTCTCAAATGAGTAAGATAAGCTTCCCATACTTCAGGAAGAGGTGTTCCATGACAAGTAAAATCAACAGCTATCAGATTCTTACGCAAGTCGTTTCCTACAAATTTGACAATACTTTCTGTTTGACACGGAGTACCGCAAAAAAGGACTTTCTTGCCCGATTCCAATCTTTCTTTTACAGCCGAACTAACATTCTTGCCCATTTTGCTCTGTACATATTTGCTTCCCAACAAATAGTGTAGTTCAGATGTTTCTGTCACTTCAATATGACTTACATGAAAGTTTTCATCATAAGTAGCACCAAATACAGAACCACCATGTGTCAATATATTTTTAGCCAACAAACAGAAGACACCGCCAGAAGAACTATTCAGCCTTTCATTTTCTTTTTTGTTATAAGCAGCATAAATCTTAGTCATAGTTATGAATTGATAGAATTTGCAAGCCAATCATTTGATTCTTTTCTTAGCTTGCAAAGAATTGGTTCTATTTGATTGTAATCGATGTTTTGACTTGTTAATAACGCATCATTTGAAAGTCTATCGCTGAGTCTAAAAGTTTTCAACAAATCCGTAATTCTGGAGCTCATGGAAACTTTACCAGCTTTATGTGCCCTCTCAAACACTGTAAACTGCTTATGAAACAAAATCGAGAAAACTGTTCCATGAAAAGAGTCCGTGTATACATGTTCGGCATACTTGACAAGAGACAAAAACTCAGAAGGTCCGACATCCCACATCTTTTCAAATGTATTTTTCCCATCATAAGGATTAAAACACATCTTGACGTATGGAATCTGTGCAACTTTGATATTCTTGCTTGCATAATATTCCTCTATCTGTTTTTTCAAACAGCAATCTGAGAAAGAATATAGCAAGACGTATTTTTCCGAAATTAATCGTGGTGACACCACCTTACTCCATTCTTCCTGTGTCAACAACATGGTTGGATCAAGAACTACAGTACTTTCAATACCCTGTGAATGCAAAATTTTTTTAGCGGATTGTTCTCTCACACCTATATGATTGAATTTTCCAATACGAGGCAACATATATTTTTTCTCCTCACTGCTGAGTGAAATCCTTGCTATGCTGGCTGCATAGGATATTTTCTTTGCCATTGTCGGGAAATCAAACATAAAGACGTCCCGTACTACATTTGGATTCCAGACTTGGTCACTTCCCGTAATCAGCACATCATAATCTTTTCCTATTTTGTCGTGTTCATCTCTCTTGTAAAGTCTTGACTGAGGTATATTGTCACTGCGAAACTTCTCAAATAGTAATATTCTTTTTTTTAAATTATCACTAATCAGATAAGTTTTCTTAGCCATCCTCACCTCTTTCACCTTTGCTACAATCTGTTTCAAAGAGTACTGCTTGCAACGACTCAACAACGTAGGGTATAATGGATTCCCTGTATATTCAAAATTGATTTGTTCTACATGTCTTTTACCCCCCCCAATTCTATTTATCGCATATGGTAAAGCGTATGCTTGTAACATACCTCCATAGTTTATATTACCAGGAAATATAGTAGTTATTCCTATTTTCATACTTATTACAGTTTATCACCAAGTACTTTTTTATAAATAGCGGCCATGGCTGCCACTTCTCTTTTCACATCAAAGCGACTGGCATCCTTTTTATTGAATTCTGATATGGTATTGTAAAGATTCTTATCTTCATATAGCCGGATTATCTCCGCCGTCATGTCTTGCGGTTTATTCAAATCAAACAAGAATCCATTTTTCCCATCAATACAAACATCACGATGTCCACGAACACGAGAGACTACCAAAGGACAACCACATGTCATTGCCTCGATGTTATTAATACCTTGTCCTTCCAACTTACTTGTTGCTACGTGCAAGTCTGCCACTCTACACAATCGGTCTATATCTCCACGTCCACCAAGAAATGATATATATTCAAATACGCCAAGTTCTTTTGCCAAAGCTTTCATATCCTCGAATATAGGGCCATTGCCAGCAAACAAAACATGCAGATTAGGAATGGTCTTGATGAGTTCAGGGATTTGCCTTATCAGCATTTCATGATTTTTTCGAGGAATGAATTGTGCTGTATACAACAATACAAAAGCATCTTTTGCGACACCAACATCCTCTCTCAGCTTCATTTTCTGTTCATGCGAAACTGGTGAGAAACGTTCCAAGTTGACACCCACACCATCAATTTTGAAATTAGGCCCATCGGCAAACTTGTGTTTGCAAGTAATCTGATAATCTTCTTCATTGATGGTAACTACGGCATCCGTCAAAGGGGCGAGCATACGTTCTACAGAATAGAATACCGTCCATGCAACAAGTGAAGCACCTTTATAAAAAGGATAATTGTGAGATGTATAAATCACCTTACAGCCTTTTTTACGAGCAGAGATAGCTGCCAATCTTGCACAAACGCCCCCCATTTCTGTATGACAATGCACCAAATCATATTGCTCCTTGTCTATCAAGTGCTTTAAGGACTTGATAGCTTTAATATTTTGTAAAGAGAAAGGGGAACGATGTATGTCAACATCATAATGATGGGTAACTCCGTATGCGAATCTTTCTTCTATGCCAGGAGCAGCATGATCCACTTGCCACCCTTGTTGCTTGAACCAGTTCATGTAAGGAGCATTAAACTTACAAAAACCAGCAGAGTTTTCTACAAATAAAACCTTTTTCATGACAGTAATTTCTTAAAAGGACTAACTAGCGCATACAATAACAATTTAGCATATGCATTCTGTCCATAATATTTCAAAAGATGAGTAGATATATGAGATGTATCAAAACTATCCTTTCTAAGGATGGCAGTCTTCAAATATCTTGTTGCCAAATATTTCTTCATGATATCATCCTTTATGAGTTTGAAGGTCTTGGCTGAGATTACATGACGATTTAACGCTTCATAGAAGATATCAAGGAAAGATACCCCAAACACTTCATAAGGATTATACCCTCCTTTTTTCTTCACAGGTTGTCCCTCTCTGGTCAAGGTGTCATCTATCACAA
>DBKX01000365.1 GCA_002297865.1 Lachnoclostridium sp. UBA739 | reverse complement strand
ATCATGGGTGGTGCAAAATCTTTTGACAGAATATGGAGAACAGAGGGTGTAAATTGGTGGAGAGAAGAAATCCCTAGCGCTGCTGAAATGGAATATGGGTTGAATACATTGGCAGCGCACGACAACAAAGTAGACTATATAGTTACGCATACGATACCACAGAAACTTATAGAATCCGTCTTAGGTGTAGGTTATAAGTCTGAACCGACACAATCCTATCTGGATATAGTGTATGACAGAACACAATTCAAAAAGTGGTTCTGTGGGCATTTACACAGAGATTTGACAGATGTTGATTATAACATCCATGTGTTATACAACACCATTACAAAAGTAGGAGCTTATTGTTAAAGGAGTATTGGATGAAAATTATTGAACGCAAGAGCGCATATCCAAAAAGAATCAAATGTGAAAAATGTACTAGCATTTTAGAATATGATGCAAATGATATAGTGTTAACATCAGATCCACATTCGTTGATACGTGGATTTTATCGTATGCCTTGTATGCGGTTGCAAAATGTCTCTGTACCTGTAAAATGAATTATCATGTCTTAGATATTTGCCGCTATGTAATCAAGTATAGTAACGAGCATAACTATGGAATTTCAAATTTAAAACTGCAAAAAGTGCTTTATTTTATTCAAGCTTATTTTTTGATAACAAAAAAAGATCACACTCCATGCTTTGACGAAAAGATTGAAGCATGGAATTTTGGACCTGTTGTGCCAGAGGCATATTATGAATATAAGCAGTATGGAAGTGGAGATATACCTACAAAAGAATCATATATTGTATTTGATGAGAATAATCTATGGAACTCTAAACGGATTGGATTTGAAGATACAACTATCGCGGANNNGGATAAAGTAATAGACAAGTTTGCAGACTACTCGGTAACAGATCTTGTATCATTGACTCATAGACAATCGCCGTGGATCGATGCGTATATTCCATATCAATATAACGAAATTACAATCAATGCAATAAGGGAGTATTTTGATAGATGATATGGTTTAAAATGCATTCTATAAAATTACGATTTTATCAAAGAAAATAGGGCTGATCCTACTGATTCAGCCCTATTTTTTGCGGTCTCCATAACTGAACAAAATAAAAGTTTTGTTCGATTGAGGAAAGGATTATTCTGGATGTTCTGCGAGGTTTTCCAGATAGTCAACCTCATCATAATATTTGGACATCAAAGCTTCGAGCGTTAGAGAGATCGACATCAAATTGTCGATCTCTTTTTCTAACTGAGGTATTTTCGCGATTGCATTTGCCGTATATCCATAAGCATTTGTGCCTTTTTTTCTGACTCGGTTCAGGCTCTCTGTAACCATCTGCAAAGACAATTCAATCTCGGTTAATGTCTTTTGTGCTTGACATCCAGCCGTTTGTATTTCGGATTTTGTTTTGCCATACAGTTTGTACATATTATGCATCCTTTGCAAGCTGCATCAATTCGTCTTCATTGATAATCGGAATATTCAGCTGCTTGGCTTTTTTATTTTTGCTACTGGTTGATTCTGTATCGTTATTGATTAGATAATCTGTGTTACCTGACACACCTGAGACAACAGTGCCACCATGGTACTCAATCCACTCAGATAATTTCGCCCGGTTTTTAAACTTATTCAAGGAACCGGTAATGCAGAAAGATTTTTTATTTAATGAAAAATTTCTATCGGTATTGTCTGGGCGAACGATATGCAGCATATCCAATAAGTCCTGTACATCATCTTGGTTGTCTTTAAAATACTTATTGATCTTGCGAGATGTGAGTGCACCAATGTCAGATAAGGTTTCCCAGTCTTGAATAAAGTCGCATAATGACAATGGGTCGTTCGAAGTATGCTGCTCCCAAATGTATGTAGCTACTAACTTTGCCGTAGCTTTACCAACGCTCGGAATACCAAGAGCGACCAGAAATTTGTCGAGAGAACAAGTTTTGCTTCGTTCGATATTATCCAAAATTGTGCCAGTCAAATTTGGTCCCAAGATCGGAACAATACTATCCTTCATATCTTTCAGATGATACAGATCTTTGATGCATCTCAAATACCTATGCGAATATAATGTATCAATTCGTTCTGTTGATAAGCCAGCTATATCCATTCCCTGCTTGGACACGTAATGCTTAATGATGTTCTGTTGTTTTGCAGAACAGGACGGATTTAAGCATGTGAGAAAGATGTCATGAACAGCCGCTTTTCCTCCACAAGCAGGACAATGTGTTGGTATCTGGTATGTGTCACTACGTGTTTTGTTGCGCACGATCTGCGGGATAATCATATTCGCTTTACGAACAGAAACAATATCTCCAATGCCTAGCTGCAATGTTTTGATTATATCAACGTTGCATAGAGTTGCTCTGGATACGGTTGTTCCATCTATTTGTACCGGATCAAAAATAGCTACGGGATTGATCTGTCCGGTTCTGCTTGTATTCCATTCGATGTCTCGCAAAACAGTATCATGGTTTTCATCGTAGAACTTAAAAGCAATTTGATAATTGACGTGAT
>DBKX01000045.1:2081-2685 GCA_002297865.1 Lachnoclostridium sp. UBA739 | reverse complement strand
GCAATGTGAAATTAGAGGGGCTTTAAATATATTTTATGGGATTTCTTAAGATTTTTGAAAGACGAATCAGGCAGATTGCACAATGGTCTTGTGCAATCTGCCTGATAAAATGATGGTATGAAATCTGAATCAAGGGATCCATCTCCGAACAATCTTTACGATTTCATTGTTTCTTACTGTGATAGCTGTATTTGATTGGGTCCAATACTCAGAACTGCTTTTTGTAATACTTTCCGGTAAATCTTTGTATCCTGTTACGATGCCTTCTGGTAAGGTCTCATAATCATAACAGTCTTGTAACACAATATCCTTTGATAGCTGTAATGTCCCTGTTCCAATGGAATAGTATAGTGGGTAATCATCCAACGAAGTGGTGCGATATACATTTTCCTCCAAGCGAAGTGATAAGCCATCTTCATCTGTTCCGCCGTTAATGTCTACACCGGTTACTTTTCCTTTATTGTCTTTATTCCATGTAATTCGGTCCACAGCCACTTCTTTTCCAGCCACTTGAATTACATCTCCATGGGTTAAAGAATCAATATCATCTTTTTGGTATCTGTCATAATCATAAAAATTCAGTTTGATTTGATAACCTTTATCT
>DBKX01000045.1:0-2057 GCA_002297865.1 Lachnoclostridium sp. UBA739 | reverse complement strand
ATATCTGTTTTCTGTAAATCGTCCGTTGCAAAAGAAACGGAATAGTCACCGTCAGGCATCTCATTACCAGCTTTCTCTGCAAATATCGCTGGCAATGGCAAAACCGTCTTTGTTCCTTCCTCTGGCTGTGCAGTTACCATACTTTCCGTAACTATTCCTGCTGCATTTACATCATTAACGTCAGGTTTCACGTTCCCGCATCCAGCTAAAAAAAAGCAGCTTATTGTTCCAATTAGTAAAAATTTCTTTCTCATATTTCTTTCCCCCTAGTATACCGCTTATGTATTTTAAGCTTCTACATTATACAATATGCAAGAAAAAAATGAGTTGCATTTCTTTTGCGTTTCCATTAAATTTCAGTTAATTTTCATTTGGTAATATTGCAATTTTATGAACTCTATAAAGTCCACGCCTTATCCACTCTTCCATCTTTACTAATCCTCTATCTGTCCTACATTCCACCGAACAAACAACGTCACCAAAAATGTAAACATGCCAGATAAAAACACAATTCCACCCATCTTATCTGCAAAATGCTCTACTAAGAATCCATATCCAATCTGTCCCACTGGCACACACATAGTTGCAATTGCAGTAGAGAACGCCATAACCTTCCCTAACATATCCGGTCTAGTTGCTCGCTGTATATATGTCATCTGAATCACATTTGCAATTCCTAATGCTACCATAATTGAAGCAATTCCCAATGTCACAGCCAGCAAGATTCCATATCTGCTCCTTACCGTTCCTATTGGAATAAACAATGCCAATGCCATCACACACATTGCAATACTCATAGCTGCTGATACATAATGAATCTTTTTTATACCTAGGAAATCAGGTCTGGCACTGATAAACATTCCACCAGCAATCATTCCCATCGCCATAATTCCTTCACTGAAGCCATACACCTGTGAGGACATACCAAGCATTTCCTTAATGATAAATGGTGCACAAACTGTAAATACTGGAACTAAAAATAAGTTATAAAGACCAGAGGCTTCTACTAGTCGTAACACATGCTTATTTTCATGTTTCAGATACGCTGCACTCTCCTTCATTTCCGAAACAAAAAGCTTTATAGGAGCAATTTTATCGACTGGCTTTTCAAACGGTATCTCTAAAAACAGTTCCATCACTGCTGAAATGAAAAAGCTGATTGCATTTACCACAATTACCACTTTAATTCCAAACATTCCATATAGAACTCCTGCAAGAATTGGCCCTAAAAAATTAGACAATGACGACACCTGTTGCACCACACCGTTGGCTGATGTAAGATCTGCTTCATCCACTATTGCAGGAATACTAGCATTGACTGCAGGCTGATATAAGGCTGCAATTCCCGATAAAATCATCATAACCGTTCCAGTAGTGACATAGTTATCTTTACCCGCAAATAGCAAAAATGCATAGACCGTAATACAAAGTCCGCTAAGGAGATCCAAAACTACCATAATGTTTCGACGGTTTGCACGATCCGATAGGATTCCTGCAAAAGGTGCGAATACAATAATCGGCACAATAGAAAGTGCTAGGATGTTAGCAAAAACACTTGCATTTCCCGTCAAATCCAGCAGATACAAAGACAAGGCAAACCTCTGAATGGCACTTCCAAACAGAGAAATTACTTGCCCTAATACTAAGATCTTATAATTCCTATTGCAAAACAGTTTCTTCATGTCCTACCTCATTCAAAAGCTCAAAATCGACGCAGATAGGATACGAACCTGTTTCATCTAACTGCAGTGTTGCATCAATTCCGTATAATTCTTTTAAGTTTTCCTTAGTTACGACGTCAATTGGATTGCCCCCAAACACAACATTTCCTGCTTTGAAACCGATTAGATGATCTGCGAATTTTGTCGCATTGTTAAGTTCGTGGAGAACTATTACAATCGTCGTTCCATTTTCCTCATTTAATTTCTTTAATAGCATCAAGATTTCCAACTGATGGGACATATCCAGATAAGTAGTTGGTTCATCTAATAACAAAATGTCTGTTCCCTGTGCAAGGGCCATGGATATCCAGGCACGCTGCCTTTGTCCACCTGATA
>DBKX01000171.1 GCA_002297865.1 Lachnoclostridium sp. UBA739 | reverse complement strand
TTCCAAGGAATCTCCATGAAACAAAGTAAACTCGTTATTTCCTATCTGATACAAAGGTGTCATTTACGAAAATTCTAATTTTAACTGAAGTATTTCTTGCTGCGCTTCAACTCGATAAACTGGTGCAGGCTCATGTAAGTCAAAATTAAAAACAAGCGCCTCTATCATGGCATGTCTATTCTCGATTTTACCTCCACCATGATAGAAATGTTCTTGGGTCTCAACATGAAAGTGATTCCAAAATCGATCCATCATTTCGTTTGCTCTAAATTCATTATGATGCCATGTCGACAATATGAAATGAGCAGGTGTATTCAAAAGAGCATTGTATAAAGCTTCTTCATCATTTTCTGTCCATCCATTGTAATAATCTACGTACCTACCAAAATATGGGGGGTCACAGTATATTAAATCCCCAGCCTGTGCATGATTAATTGTTTCTAAGAAGTTTTGATTATGAAATTCCCAATGGCTTGCTTGAATAATACGTTGAGCTGCTGTAATTTGATTGCATATCTTCGTGATATATGCTGGTGCAAAACGTTCGGGTTTTTTACAAAATGGAATATTCCATTGCCCTCGACGATTAAAACGCATCATTCCATTAAAACCTGCACGAGATAAAAATATGAAATCAAATGGACTATGATTTGTATTAAAACGGTCTTTTACTGCACGATAATGCACATAGCCATCTTCTTCGGCTGCAGCCAACAAATTCCCTTCGTGTTGTAAATATTCACGCATGTTTTGAGGAGTAATTTCCCCATTTAAAACGGCATTGTAGAAATTTATAATATGTGGATTACTATCAGCAACATATCTGTTGCCACCAACTGGCGCATTGAGTCCAACCACACCAGTCCCAAAGAATGGCTCAATCCAATTTGTGTTAGGCAAGTCTAATCCTGACTGCATAATTAGATCGTTAATCCAAGGAACAAGTTTAGTCTTTATTCCTTGTGATTTTATTGGAGGAACTATTACTGACATAGCTAAAGTTTAGATAATTTTTGAGCTTGAAACTTAAGATATTCCTTATAGGCTTTCAAATTGTTGTAGTGTGGTGTGCCAATCCCAGCGGTTCTGGCATCGACCTTGTTGAAATATCCTTTCCAGTAGTCGTCGAAAACATCTTCGCCAAGTTCCGCAAAAGGGCCTTGGCCATTAATAAGCTTCTGTATGTTTGTTATACCCCCAATGTTACGTGTATTTCCGCTACCAGGTATGTCATTGGCAATTTTCCACTTTGGTTGAACGAAGAAAATAAACTTTTCTATAACCGAATGAATTGCAGAAAGTTCATCTACAGAATAGACGTTTTTTTCCGTTGCATCAATGACACTTTGTTTGTAAAGCATTCCTAGCACAATGTGAGAACTGTATGAATTGTAAGTATAATCCATACTTTTAACCGTATCTCGTTCTCTAAAGTAGCCCCAATATGAGCCGAGAGTCAATCCGTTTACAGATTCTCCATCGTAGTAGCTTGACTTGAAATCCACGGCAAAAAGATTTCCTTCTTTGTCCTTAAAAGTCAAATCTGGATAGAAATTTTGTTTTGAAGGCAATTCTAATTCTAGTCCGTGTTCACGTGCAAACTTATCCAATTTGGGGATAAGTAGTATCTCAATAATCTTTGATACAACTTTTGTATCATTGGTTATCGTATATACATTTTTGTCGATATCGATGAAGCCTTTAACGATCCAATCTTGGCTATCGGTTTCAAGAAAACCTTTATAGCCTTTGACTTCTTCCGTTAAGAGGATGAAAAATTCTTCTTTTGTCATATTATGTTCTATTTTAATTCAGATGGAGTGAGTAGCTCCCTCTTATCCACATTTAATAATTGAGCGATACTTTCTAGTGTTTGCAAATCTGGCTGAACTGTGTTACTGCACCATTTGCTTATGGTACATGTCGATTTTCCAAGCTGGTTTGCCAACCATTTACCTGTTTTCTTTTGTTCTACCAGAACAATTTTTAGTCTATTCAAATCTGACATTGTAGAATAATTTGTTTAACTTTGATGCAAAGGTATTAAATTTTAACGAGAAGAACGAAAGCAATATGTAAATAACTCGATTTCCCATTACTATTTATTTAAATTCCAATCAAGAAGATCAGAACAAGTGACAAATATTGCTTCACATTCCTTCTAGGTTTTCATTCATTATTGCGCTACATGCTTCTATTCCATAACTATTCCAATTTCCCGACATCGGAAAATTACCATTGTTTTCCGTGTTAATTTTTGTCTTCTCATACTTTCATCTTAGGGTTTCTTTATTTTGTTGTTTCTAATTTGTTTCTTTCGTTGTTTTGTATTCCTAATTATTACTGATTGTCAATATATACGACAGGTAAGTGAGATTTCAAGAAAACGATTACTATGAATGTAGATACATTTGTTTTCATCGTGCTGTTGGTACAATTTTTATTTTACCATCTAATCTTATCAAGCTATCCTTTCGCCCCAGGCATCTTCTTATACACGAATCCTTCGCCCCCAGGGAAGTAAGCTTCGAATACAATACTCAGGAACCGTGCAATGTCCTTCCGTTTCTTTCCTATCTTGAAGAAAGCGGAGCTGGCATAAGCCATGAGGTCGGCTTGACTGCATTTGGCATTGACGGCTA
>DBKX01000421.1 GCA_002297865.1 Lachnoclostridium sp. UBA739 | reverse complement strand
GACCTCTTGATCCCAAATCAAGCGCTCTAGCCAAGCTGAGCCACACCCCGATGGTGCTTTTAAAGACTTTTTAAATTCGCCATTTTTCGTTTTTGTTTTTCTGTCTCTCGCCGACGCAAGAGTTATTATAGACTATGACAATTTAAAAGTCAACACTTTTTTTTATTTTTTTTTGATTTTTTTTTTAAATCCTTAAAAGCCCCTATTTACAATGGTTTTAGACATAGTTTATCGTAAAATGTGCCTCACCTTTCGAATCTATTTCCATTAAAATAAAACTTGGCTGTCTACCAGGCTGTCTTGGTTGTGTAATACTACCTGGATTGATTGCAATGACATCGTCACTTTGATCAATAGATGGCATATGGGTATGACCATATAAAACAATATCTGCATTTCTTGCTCGTGCAGCCTCTTTTAATTTTTCCGTCCCATAATAAACACTATACATATGTCCATGAGTCATGAAAATTGTATATTTGCCTACTGTAATTATTTTTTCACGGGGTATCTCGGTGAAATAATCATTATTGCCAGATACCATTTCAATTCTGCAGTTAACAAAGGTTTTTATAAAATCCTCACTACCTTCTAAGTCTCCAAGATGAAGAAATAAGTCTATATCTCCTACCTTATCAAGTACTCTAGATAAATAATGATTTCTTCCATGCGAATCGCTCACTATTAGTATCTTCATAAAAGTCCTTTCAATACATGAATGTTA
The DNA here is from genome assembly GCA_002297865.1 of Lachnoclostridium sp. UBA739. The sequence continues at coordinate 4,400 of DBKX01000421.1, read as the reverse complement.
AATTAATTTTTGTTTTAATATTTTTTTCATTTCTTCTAGTGCTTTTCCTCGATGACTAACCTTATTTTTTTGTTCAGGTGTCAGTTGTGCCGTAGTACAGCCAAACTCTGGTACATAAAAAATAGGATCGTACCCAAATCCCTCTGTTCCTTCTATTTTATATCCTATTTCTCCTTCAATAGTTCCTCTAGTAGTAAATGTTTCACCATCAGGCATCGCACAAGCAATTGCGCATACAAATCTTGCACTTCTTTCTTTTCCTTTTGCTTCAGCCAATTGGTCAATAATTGCTTGATTTTTAATGTCATAAGAAGTATCTTCCCCCATATAGCGAGCTGACATAATTCCTGGTGCCTTATTAAGATAGTCCACTTCCAATCCCGAATCGTCCGCCAATACAATCTCATTACTTAATTTAGCAATCGTCTTGGCCTTTATTAAAGCGTTCTCTTCAAATGTTGTTCCATCTTCTACAATATCTACATTAATATCTAAGTCTTTAAGAGATAATACTTCCACGCCTAAGTCTTCTAGTATCATCTTAACTTCTTTTACTTTTCCTTGGTTTGTCGTTGCAAAAATGATTTTTTTCATATTTTAGTTCTTTTCCCTTCTGTTTTTCTTATCCCATTTACAATTCCTTTTGCAATTCTTTCTTGATTTTCTTCTATTAATAGATAATTAAGTTCTTCCTTATTAGATAGAAAGCCTACTTCAATTAAAGCAATTGGCACATTAGAATTTCGAACTATGTAAATGTTATCGCCTTCAAGAAGGCCTCTATTTACCTGTTTTGTTGATTTTGCTATTTCTCCTAGACATTCACTGGATAACTCCTTTGACTCCTCGTCCTTGGTGTTATACAGAACTTCTACACCTGTAGCATCTAAATTATCAGCGCTATTACAGTGAATACTAATTACCATATCAGGATTCTTTTCATTTATAATTTTGACTCTCTGTTCTGGTGATAAAAACTGGTCGTTTTCTCTTGTCATATACACCTTTGTATTTTTATCCTGCTCCAATAACGCTTTCACCATATTCGCTATGGAAAAATTGATAGTCTTTTCCTCATATTTCGTATTAGCAGCTAATGTTCCACTGTCTACACCACCATGTCCTGCATCTATTACATATATATAATCAGGATGACTTGCCTTATCATCTTTCCCGCTGTCTTCTATAACATTTGCCATTATTTTTGTCTGCACATCTTCACGTATTAAGACACCAACAAAGATGCAAATGCTTAGAAATACCACACTTTGGATGCCGGCCGCTCTCAGTATCTTTTTTTCCACAAAAAGCACCTCCAATCATCCTAATTATATTATATTTTACCTTATACTACAAATATTAATCTCTTCTAGGTGGTTTTGGTCCCATATATTGATAATAATATGTCTTTAACATACCATTATAAATCTTTCTATTCTTAGTCGGTTTCTTTCCTATATATTTTGCCGCCTCATCATATCCAGAAATGATAAAATAAGACCACGAATCTAGTTGTTCGAATGTTTTTCCTATATCGGAATACAACTTAGGCATATCACTTTTTTCTTCAAGTCTTGCACCATAAGGTGGATTGGTGATAATGAAGCCATATTTTTTAGAACTCTTTAGCTCATGAAAATCTCTTTGCTGGAAATGAATAAATTCAGCAACTTCGGCTCGCTCAGCATTTTCTCTCGCTGCCTTTACCATTTCTGGGTCGAGATCATATGCTTGAATGTGCATTGTTACATCTTTGTTAATGGCCTTATAAGCCTCATCTATCGCATTGTACCAGTCTTTTGCAGGAATAATGTTTGTCCAATGTTCGGCTATAAAAGAACGATTAATGCCTGGTGCAATATTAGCTCCAATCATAGCTGCTTCTATTGCAATTGTTCCACTTCCACAGAATGGGTCAATTAGAATGCGGTCCTTTTTCCAAGGTGTAAGCATAATTAAAGCGGCAGCCAGTGTTTCACTTAAAGGCGCTTTTGCTGTTGCTAGACGATATCCTCGCTTGTGAAGTGAAACACCAGTCGTATCTATTCCTATGGTTACTTCATCTTTAATAAGATTTACACGAATCGGATACTTTGTACCTGTCTCACTGAGCCAATCTACGCCGTACACTGATTTCAGCCTTTCTACAATTGCCTTCTTCACAATTGACTGTATATCCGTTGTACTCATTAATGTACTTTTTACAGCCGTTGCTTTGGTAACCCAAAACTTTGCATCCTTTGGTAAATAATTTTCCCATGGAATCGCCTTTGTACTTTCAAACAATTCATCAAATGTTTTCGCCTTAAATTTTCCTGTTTTTATCATAATACGCTCAGCTGTTCTTAAGAAAATATTAGCTCGTGCAATTGCTGACTGATCTCCCTTAAAAGTTATCTTCCCATCTTCCACCTGAGTAATTTCATAGCCTAAATCTTGTAACTCTCTTTTTAATACAGCTTCTATACCAAAATGACATGGTGCCATATATTCGTATTGTTTCATTCTAATTTGATTCCTTTCCTTTACCTATAACACAACTATGGTTGAATGAACCCTTTACGAGTAATTCTATGTCCATCCAACCATTCTATACAATGTTATCTCTATTATGATTAATAATCTTTTTTTAGTCAACGGTAATTTCACCACGGTATGCCCGAAAACCTCCGTAAACATTAATAACTTTATACCCCAAGTTGCTATAATGCCTTCCAAGAAGCAGACTTGCATTTCCCCGGTCACAATATAATATTAATACTGTACTTTTTGGATAATCAATTATTGTTTCATTTACTCCTTCAAATTCAATATTAATGGCACCTGGAATATGGCCTTCTTTATATTCTGCCTCTTCTCTCAAATCTATTAATACAGAATCTTCATTCATATATTTTATTAGGTCTTTGGCAGCTATAGTCAATAAACTCATAGGGATCACCACCATTTCTAATATTAATATATTCGAGTTATGTACAAAGGTGTAAAAAATAAGCCTTGGGAAATAAAATTCCCAGGCCTATTTGTTCTTACAGACAACATTTAATTAGTTGTTGTAATTCTTGGAACTATTACTTGCATTGTTTGAAGAATAATTTTGTGAACTATTTTGGGATGAACTATTGTTGTAGTTATTTTTTGAATAATCTTGTGAGCTATTCTGTGAGGAGCTGTTTTTGTAGTTACTTTTTGAATAGTTTTGTGAACTATTCTGAGTTGAATTGTTACTGCAATTTTGATTTTCGTTATTGTATTTGTTTGCCATAATGCAACCTCCTAATAATAAAAGATTTAAGTTACAGCAATTATTATCTGCATTATTGTAAATAATATTCATAAATTACTATAATTTATTTTATTTAAATTTTTGCTTTTCATATTGACTTTTATGCATAACATGTATATAATAAAATTGTGTTAAGAGTTCACCCCTTAAATGAACTCTGATTCGCACACTATATAACCCCTTATTAATTATTTATACTCCCCTCATCGAAACACCGTCATGGCTCCCCCTTGACGGTGTTTCACTTTATATAAAAATATTATGTAAATTACTTAAACAACAAAAAAAGGAAACGCTCAAACACGCTTCCTCCTATATTCCAGTATTACACTTTTCTTTATATATCTAAATCGGAGTCATTTAGCTACTTCCTAGCATCCCTTTTATTAATCTTATAATCAAGTAAATAGCGATCAATGGTAATCCTACTCGTATAAACAAAGTAAATGCAAAGCGAATTAATACTATTAGAATAGCAACTACTCCAACAGTTATACAAACTCGTTTTATCTTATCCATAACGCTTGTGCCTGTTTCTTCCTCTAAACTGCTCGTATCTGGCTCAATGTTACGTTCTTGATAGCTGTTTGTTCCTGATTGGCTGTTATACTTATATTGTGGAGACATCTTATAACTTTCAATTATGGTTTGTGCAATTAGGTTCGGATGTCCAATTCGTTGTATCTCCTCTTCCTGTTGCTTTTCATTGCCTTGTTGTCTTATATAGTCATCATAGTACCGAACATTTTCTTCTACCTTATCTGCAGGCATTTCCTCTTTTAATAACATGCCTAATGTATCTATAAACTCTTTTCTCTTCATATTGGACTCCTTTGTTATAAATACCTGTGTCTATTTTCTAATGGATATTAATTTATTATTTTATCATAAACCCATTCAACCGTAAAGCGAATTTTTACTAATATAGCATGTGAAGATTAAATTTTATTATACCAAAAAAAATCCTTGTAAATTTTATTTACAAGGATTTAAAAGACGTGCGTGAGAAGATTCGAACTCCCGACACCTTGGTCCGTAGCCAAGTGCTCTATCCAGCTGAGCTACACACACATATTATTTTTAAATGCCGGCGACCGGAATCGAACCGGTACGG
>DBKX01000422.1:275-3848 GCA_002297865.1 Lachnoclostridium sp. UBA739 | reverse complement strand
TAAACATAAAGAATGAGGCAGAGAAATATCTAAGTATTAATAACCTTGCCCTTGAAAACCGACCAGAAGACTTAGTAATCACCACCCATGTATGCCGTGGAAACTATCAGTCAGCGTTTGCTGCAACAGGAGCCTATGACCCTATTGCACCGATCCTTTTTCCAAATGAAAATGTAGATGCATTCGGCTTAGAATATGATGATGAAAGATCAGGTGGATTTGAGCCTCTTAAGTATGTATCAGGTGATAAAAAAGTGGTTCTTGGGCTTATTACAACAAAGAAGGCGGAACTTGAAGATAAGGCAACGATTATCAAACGAATCCATGAAGCGAGCAAGTATGTTCCGCTTGACAGATTATATCTAAGTCCACAGTGTGGTTTTTCATCTAATGAAATTGGTAATAAGATAACAGAAGAGGATCAATGGGCAAAGTTACAATTAGTGAAGGAAATTGCGGAAGAAGTTTGGAAATAGGATAAGAGAATAATTTACATAAGAGTCCGAATGGTGGGAATGCCTGTTATTCGGACTCTTCTCCTGTAATTGAAAATGTAGTAATATGCTATTAGAAAAATCAGTGAAACTTTTTATTTAGAAGTGTTGAAAGATTGTATCTGATAGCTTAAGATAAAAGAAAGGAGTATATTTATGAATATAGCAGATATGTTTCAAGAAGATAGAACGGTACTCTCCTATGAGGTATTTCCACCAAAAGGAGATAAACCGATAGAAAGCATTTACGATACATTGGACGAACTTGGCAGGCTACGTCCTGATTTTATTAGTGTTACATACGGTGCAGCCGGAAATGTTGCCAATACTGCTACCATTGATATTGCAGGTTATATTCAGAAGCAATACCAGATTCAGTCGATTGCACATTTAACATGTGTACATGCAACTTATGCCAACATCGATCAGATTCTTAGTGATTTGAAAGCCAGAGGAGTTGACAATATCTTAGCACTAAGAGGGGACATCGTGGATGGAATGGAGCCAAAGAAAGATTTTCTTCACGCATCCGATTTAGCGAAATACATTATGGATAAAGGCGGTTTTCATGTGTCTGGTGCCTGTTACCCAGAGGTTCATCAAGATGCCAAAAATGCAATAGAAGATATCAAAAATTTAAAGGTAAAGGTTGATTCTGGTGTGGATCATTTAATTTCTCAGCTATTTTTTAATAATACGGTGTTCTTTGATTTTGTTGAGAAGGCCCGTATCGCAGGCATCGATGTACCGATCGAAGCAGGAATTATGCCGGTAACCAATAAAAAGCAGATAGAACGTATGGTTACTATGTGTGGTGCATCCCTGCCTGCTAAGTTTGTAAAGGTCATGCAGAGATTTGAAGATAATCCAGAAGCTTTGCGAGATGCTGGAATTGCGTATGCGATTGATCAGATTATTGACTTAGTAGCGAATGGAGTTGACGGAGTTCACATTTACACCATGAACAATCCGTATGTGGCAAGGAGAATATCGGAGGGCGTTGAAAGCATTGTTCGGGGAAGCAGAAGAACCTCACGCTAACAGTGTTATCGAAAATGTGAAAGGAAATAAGGCATGGAGAAGATTACGAAGAAACAAGAGGATATACTTTATACCAGATTTGGAAAGGACAGTGAAATTGAATCCTGGCTTAATTGACAGTGGCATCTTCCATGAGTATAATAAAACCAACTAAAATAGTAGAGATTAAAGATTACGACATAATTTGAGATGAAAAAGGAGAAAAGCAATGGTACATATTACAAGAAAAGACGCATTTGAGCTACTGAAAAAGTATAATAAGGACTCATTTCATATTCAGCATGCTCTAACAGTAGAAGCTGTTATGAAATGGTATGCAAAAAAATTAGGATACAGTGAAGATGAAGAATACTGGGGTATTGTAGGACTCCTTCATGATATAGATTTTGAACTTTATCCAGAGCAACATTGCCTAAAAGCACCTGAACTGCTTAAAGAAGCTGGTGTTACAGATGACATCATACATGCTGTATGCTCACATGGTTACGGAATTACTGTTGGATGTGGCACAACTATTGATGTAGAACCAGTTCACGAGATGGAAAAAGTACTGTTTGCAGCCGATGAACTGACAGGCCTTATCTGGGCGGCTGCACTTATGAGACCATCCAAGAGCACAAAAGACATGGAACTAAAATCCTTGAAAAAGAAATATAAAAGCAAGGGATTTGCCGCAGGCTGTTCCAGAGAAGTCATTGAGAGAGGTGCAAAGCAGTTAGGCTGGGAACTGGAAAAATTATTAACTATGACATTACAGGCAATGGCCGATAGTGAAGATGATATCAATCAGAAAATGGAAGAGATGTAAAATCGCCAAGTTAAAAACCAAAATTATGAGATGATGAGAGGTAACTATGAATTCCAAAAACGCATTTATAGAATTTGAAGAAGACGAACAGGAATCTTTTCCTGAAATATTTGAACTGAATATCATTAGTGGCGGCTGTCACCTATATGGATATTTGTTAAGCCCAGACAAAAGAATGCCAGGCCCATATCCGACTGTCATTCTGTCTCATGGCTTTCCAGGATATACAACCAATAATGACCTTGAACTAGCCCTTATGCGAATGGGATGTGTTGTGATACATATGAATCATAGAGGGGCTTGGGGAAGTGAAGGCAATTATCTGTTTACCAATCTTAAGGATGATTTAATTGCCATTGCAAAATGGGCTCACAATCCAGCAATTGCAGATCAGTACGCAATTGATCGAGATAACATTTTTCTAGTAGGGCACAGTATGGGCGGTCAGACTGTACTGAATGCAGCAAAGGATCTTACTTTTATCAAAGGTGTCGCTGCTATGGCGGCATACGATATCGGAGCAGCATTCCGATATCGTATGGAAAAAGATTTGTTTCTTATGATAGAAACAGAGGGACAATGTTTAAAAATGAATTCTGCAAGTGAAGTGTACGTCAATGCACTGAATAATCAGCCTGAATTAAGCGTCCTAAACCGATACGATGAACTTGCAAAACGCAATGTCCTATTAATTGAGGCTGCGTATGACACTGTTGCACCTCCAGATAAAATGCTAAGGCCTCTTGCAGATAAACTGACCGAATTGAAAGGGAACGTGACTTATCAATCCATTAAAAGCAATCACAGCTTTGTAGGACAACGAATGAAACTGACCAGATTAGTGGGTGAGTGGTTGGAAGAATTGACTCGCCTATAGAGTGGTTTGTGGATGTTTCTCTTTTGTAATGAATGATAGATATACTTTTTTGTTATAAATTTTTTGTAAACATATTGTTGCAGTTGAAAGGAAGGATAATTATTGAAATTAAAAAACAATATAATACATCTCCGATAGAAAACTATCTAGATTAGTCAGTATGTATAAGAAGAAGTGTGCAAAAAGTATCTGCATTGTAAAAAAAGATTGTTGAAAATTCCTTATGAAATTTTTTCAATAATATGATAAGATAGTTGGGAACGAGTGGCGAAAAGTGCGTAAATCCAGTTTGAGCCACTCGTTTTTTGTAGAGCTGCAAGGAAGGAGGTTTAGGATGTATAGCAAGGGCGAAT
>DBKX01000422.1:0-256 GCA_002297865.1 Lachnoclostridium sp. UBA739 | reverse complement strand
AGGGTCAAATGGAGTGTGTCAGGTTGGAGACGTTACAACATGAAACATCGACAATGTTCCAAAGGATAGGTTTTTTAGTATATCATAAAAGAAATTGAAGAGAATAATGAAGAACAATAAAGTGTGTTGCCCCATGGCGTAAGTCCAGCTTACGACCGAGGAACACACTTTTTTTGTGGAGAGGAGAAAAAATGGATAGAAGTAACAAAATGAAAGATATGCCGGTAAATAAATTGATGGTGCAAATGGGAATTCC
>DBKX01000387.1:3275-4143 GCA_002297865.1 Lachnoclostridium sp. UBA739 | reverse complement strand
ATGCAAATTTAGATTCAAACTGAAATATTCCAACTGGACTATCCGCAATATGATTCCAAACATTTTGATCGTCCCAATTTACTGTATAAGATTTAGGATACGGAATGTGTGCAAGTTCACAAGTGTCTTTTATAATCTGGATATTTTTAAGTCCCAAAAGATCATACTTTACTAAACTTACTTCATGGATTTCTTCCATATTAATAGTAAGAATACGTTTGCCATCATTCCAGAATGTACCATAATTATCAGGAAGTGTTACAGGGCTTACAATGGTACCAGCAGGATGCATTGATTGAGAAATAGTTGTATTTACAAGACCATCAAAATAATAGAATATATCAGGATATTTTTTCTTTGTATCTTCTGGGTTTTCTTCATACTCTTTTTTTATGCGGGCAATATTATCTAAAGAATACGGATCTTCATTACTATTTTTAAGTTCGTTATATCGAGTACTTTGAATTAACCCTAATTCCCATTCACCAACTTTATACTTTTTACTTTGTAATTCTTCGTATTCTCTTATATAATCTGCTTTATTAGAAGCCCATTTATCAGATAAGGCTCTACCAATTTCATCAATGGTTCCTTTATCAGAAATTGTACCCATCGCAAGAACATATGCAGTTTTGTCCACACCATACTCGTCAATAATATGTTCATATACCAAATGTCGTTGTGACGGTGCAATATCCAAGTCAATATCACCGATTTCTTTACGACTTTCATTAGCAAAACGAGAAAATATTGTATTCCATACAAGAGGATTAACATCAATAATATCTGTAAGATATGCAATCATACTTCCACCAACTGATCCTCTACAGAATCCTACTGGTATATCATTCTCCCAACACCAACACAG
>DBKX01000387.1:0-3246 GCA_002297865.1 Lachnoclostridium sp. UBA739 | reverse complement strand
GTATTTTTTGAATACACGCATTTCTTCTCTGACCATTTGTTTATATCTTGGATCTGGTTTAATAATTCCTCTTTTTATTTTATCTTGATACATATCGTTAATACGTTTTTTGAACACCGCTTCTTCATTATCGTATAGAACAGGATATTTAAACTTAGTATCAAGTTCAAAGTCTTCTACCATATCAGCAACCTTATTAGTATTTTCTATGGCTTCTAATACAACATCCATTGGTAGAGAACCTTGTTGCCGAAACATCTCAACTAATTCGTCATAAGATTTATATGTAAGATCAAATGCATCTTCATCAGCATATGCAATTTTCTTGGCTTTTTGTAAAATACTACGGCATTCTGCTTTGTATTTATTTAAGCTATGCGTATCTGTTCCTGCAATAAGAGGCTTGTTGTATTGTTTTGAAGCTTCATATAACATTTGATTATATTCAATTTGTGACAACGATTTTATGTGCGGTTGAATTTCATAATAATCATATGCCTTTAACAATTTATCATAGGTTTTTCTATCAGCATTTTCAGAAGATGGGTATTTGCTTAATGGCGATGCAAGACATGCACTAATTTTTATAATATTATCTGATATAGCAAAAAACTCATCAAATGTAATTCTTGGCTTATAATAGAAATGATCTGGTTGAGTAGATTTATCTATTAATAAATTTAGTTCTTTGAATCCTTCATAATTTTTTGCAATTAAAATTGTATGGTAATTATCTCTTACTTTATATTTCTCTGATTCTAATAATTCATCTAACTCTTTTTGTGTTTCTTCTGGATTGCATCCTAAATGGGCTTTGTACCATTCATCAGGCATGTTAATATCAGGATAATGATATAATGATTCAGTTAAATAAACTTCGCACTCATGTACATACTTTAATCCTTTACTATTAGCATACATTTTCTTTTCAATCCAGTTATAGATATTTCCGTGTTCACTAAAACCAATAGCTTTTTGCCCTAATTCAGCAGCTCTATCAGTATATAACTTATGGTTTGTACAGCTATCTAATAAGGAATCTTCTGTATGTAAATGATAGCAGAAAAAATTATTCATTATAACATCCTCCTATTTCGCCACCTTAATCTCATCACACACCGCTTTCAACACAAACTTTCGTCCAAAAAATCCACTATCTAAATTTCCTACTACTTCAATCTCATCATTCATAAGAGCATGATCTTCCATTTCTTCAAAATCACCATCAAAATTCCATTTAATAAGATAAATATAATCAGTAGGTTTCACTACAAGATGTTTGTAATTACTCATATTATCAATGGAATAATCTTCGATTCCGTTAATAAATACTTTTACTGGTTTAAAATTTGTACCTGAAATACGATCAATCTTTTTAATCAGTCCAACTAATGTCCTTGTCATGTCAGCAATATCAATTTGAATATCAATTTCTTCAATAATATTTTTATTTAACGGTGGGAGTGTTGACTCGATGTAGTCAGAAAATTTATTTAGATTAGATTTATTAATAGTGATACCGCTTGCTAATTCGTGTCCTTCTGCTTGCGCTAACTGGCTTTCATTACATACACCACGGAAATCATCAAGTCCTATAGCTCTCATAGAACCAGAAAAATCATTTCCTATATCTTTAAGAACTAAAATTGGACGTTGATATTTTTCAAGAAGTTTATTACCAAGTAAACCGCTAATACCATATGGCGTATCTATATATGTAATAATCATTTTTTTATTTATTTGCTTTTCACATTGTTCTGTAATTCCTGGCAATAACTTAGACACTTCTTCATTTTGTTGCTCCTTACATTTTTTTAATTGTTTATTATAAGATAAAACCTGCTTGTTATCATCTTCAAGAAATGCTTTCATGGCAATATCATTTTGATTCATACGATTACTTGCGTTAATGATAGGCGCAACACTAAACGAAATTGCCGTGCTGTTAAATTCAAAACCACCAACAATTTTCTTTAGTGCAAGATTATGAATGCATTCAAGTCCTTTCGAGACAATATATCTATTCTCCATAATTGTCATATCCATCATATCTGCAACAATTCCACATGCTGCAAGATCAACTAATTCGTCTGCATATGTAGTTCCGTATATTGCATCAAAATATTTGCAAAACTTCCATGTAACACCTGCCCCAGATAATTGAGGATTACCATATTCTCTCTGAGAAGATACTAAAATTGCTACATCGTCATATGGTATTTCTGGTTTAATTGCATGATGGTCGAGTATAATAATGTCTACACCAGAGTTTTTTAATATCTCATATTGTGAAATATCTTTATCAAGACTGTCCACGATAATCAATAAATCGAATGATAGAAATTTATTCAAATCTTGTCCAATTAAACCATGCTGTTTACCTTCGTCAATAAAAGTAGTGATCTCATTGTTTGAAAAATTATTGAGATAACGTGTTATAATTGTACCAGATGTTATCCCATCAGTGTCCGTGTCGAACAACACCGCGATATTCTCATTATTTTGTAATGCTTTTTCTACTCTCAAAAATGCCTTATCAATGTTTTTCAAGCTATCTAACGGCAATAAGTCTTCTTCTGTTGGATTAAAAAAATGTTCTGGATTATCAATTCCTCTTTGTTTAACAATCGTATTAAATATGTCTTGTTCATACATACCTCTACAATCATTGAGAATTTTATAGTTCTTCTTCGTCATCTTCATCTCCTATCATCTTTATTTCGTGCAACATAATATCTTTAAGTTTATACTCTCCTAAATCCGAAGGAGACACTTTATCTTTGTATTTCTTTCCAAAGAAGTTCCAATATCCAAGTTCTATCTCTGTAAATCTTGAATAATTCTTTACTAAGTCTATATTTCTCATAATATATTCCAACTGATACCCGAAATCATGCATAAAAATAATTCTTTTAGGATTCAATTCAAGTAGCATTTGTACCTGTTTTTTACTGATTGTTCCACTACCAAGACCAACGCAATTATGAATACCATATGAATGACATTGAAGAACAGATTTTTCAGCTTCATATACATATATTGTTCCACTAATCAAATACTTATAATTTTGCGGATATCCGTATAAAGTTTTGCTCATCTGACATGGCAAAGAATAAAAATATTTCATTTCTCCGTCAGGAACATCATAGTTAAATCGCTCTTTTATACCCATAAGTTGTCCAAGTTGGTCGTATATTGGTATTACTATTCCTTGAGATTCTATATTATAGCAAATGTTAAAGGCTT
>DBKX01000255.1:1768-5116 GCA_002297865.1 Lachnoclostridium sp. UBA739 | reverse complement strand
AACTCTTCATTGTGATCTTTCTTGAGATAATCTCGAATCAATTCATTTGTTGGACAGTTATACATCACTTTTAATTCTTGTGAAGTTTTACCAGTAACGATTTTATTTATTCCATTTGCTTCAACAGCATAATCTGAACGAGATGCTTTTCTATGCCAAATTCTAAACATCCAAGCATCAATTTCAGCACTCATATTTTTATATTCTAACTTCTCAGGATCACGAATTGCTAGCCATTCTTTATTTTCTTTCAATACTTTCTCCATTAGAATAAAATATTGTCTAGCAAGCCTACCTAAATCGTTATTTTCAATTGTGCATAATTCTTTACACATGTTAATGCTCAAATAGTATTCAGTTTTAATTCCAAGAGAACTACGTTTTTGAGGTGATAATTCAGATATTTGAGCGTTTCCAAATTGGGAAACGCTTGTATTTTCTACATTTTCAGGTATTTCGTATGATATTTTAAAATCTACACTTTCTTTAAAATTATATTTTTTAATCCTATTTAAAATCCATGCACCATATGCTTTACCAATCTGTAAATGAGTATGTAAAGTTCTTGCACTCATTTCAAAATCATTATCTGGCATTGGAAGAAGTTTCTGATATTTCATTATCAGCTTAATCTCTTCTTCTGTGCATCCAAGTCTGCTTAATTCTTTCTTGCTAAATGTGTTATTCATTATTTACTCCGTTCTTCTCACTATGGTAGAGAAACACCAAAAATACTACACGTTACTTGCAGATAACGTACTTGTTATCTTATGTAGGATAACCGCTGCAACAGTTATCCTTGAACGGAATAATGAACAATCATTATTAAGGGCAATTACCCTACATAAAATAACAGTTTATTTTTATTGTCTCGTATAGAGCGACTACTTCGGGCTTGGGTGGAACAATAGTCGCTCTACAAATGATTTTCATAAACCTTTTAAATACAATCGTAGAGTGAAATAATCACTCTATACCAGACAACAAAATTTTTCATAAAAATTTTCACATAATAAAAGAGCCACCCACACTCCTGTGAATGACTCTTTCATAACATAGAATAAATCCATGCTCTCTTATTAGATTCAGCAATACTTCCGATAACTTTTGCAATTAGATAACTGTCCACAACTGAAAAGACATCACCATCAGTCATAAGACTAGCTTCATCAAAATCTACATATAAACTTACATCTTCATCAGATGTAATAATATTCCCATTCTCATCTGTCTTAACACTTGATCCATTGCCAGAACAGGAGAGTAGTCTACTTGCAATTAAGTAAGATAATACATCCATTATTCTGCACTCGTATCTTTCCAACCAAATGAGAACAGCATATAGATTTTAACTTCACCTGATTCATTGCCAACAATCGCTTGACTTCCCATCGGAGCAGAAGATTCCATGCCAGGAATACTTGCAAAATCATCTGTTGCGCCACGTTCCATAGTAGGTAGCTTTGCGATTTCTTCAACTGTATCAACTGCAAAAGTTTTAATTGCTGAGTTTGGTTGATTACCAACTTTTAATAGATTTGCCGCCATGTGATACCTCCTTATTCTTCTTTTTCATTGCCATCTGTAATAGCAACATCTACTGTATATTCAACTGCTTTTACGACTTTAATATTTTCGTGACCGTATTTTTCATCAACNNTTTCTGTTTTGAGAGCTTCAACATCGTCTGTTTCGAATGGTGTGAATGTTTCACTAGACGATGTGGCAGAAGTAGTAGTGCCGTATAATTGCCATAAATTCTTTTCATTGTATTTAATTAAAATATTATACATTTTTCGTTCTCCTTTTGTTATAGGGCGAGTGGCGGTAGTGAGCCAACCAGTGTTAAAGGCAGTACGCGTCCCACCAGTAACTTTCGACATCATGTTACTCGCATGTATATTTACATACAAAAAGAAGCCACCACAAGGCGACTTCTCAATAATTTTCAATATTAATGTTTCTATATATTTTTTATAAGTCTTTACAAAGATTCTTCCAATAATTAAATCGTCCCTGTACAGCTTGTGCAGATGTAGTTCCGCTTGTGCAATATTGTACATACTCAGTATCAGTTCCATAATTATCTATAAATATCTGTACAATTTCAGCAAACTTATCAAAATCTTTCTGATTCTTCACACATTCATATGCAGAATATAACATCATTGGAATAGAAGTAGATTTGATATTAAGTTTCTCAAATTTTTCATCCAAAAATGACATTGCTGATTTTAAAATATCTACATCAGTATCATCATTATTTGAATTGTACCATGTCACAAAAGCATCAATATCTTTTGCACGGAATGATGTGAAATCATGCTCATCTGTAGTATTAATCAACATAAGAGTCTGACGTACAATATCATTTGCAACATCTTTTTTGAGTTGCGCTGGTGATAATACTTTATCAAAGAATGGATGGTTTGCAAGATCGAAGATAATATTATTTACTCTATCATTCTCAATTGCTTTTCGTTTCTGAGTATTGGACAACGGTTTTCCGCCATTCTGTCTCTTGAACATTTCGCGAATGTCCTCATCAGTACAATCAGAAAAGATATAATGAACTACTTCATAATCAGTGATTTTATCCTGTACGACTGGGTCTAACTGAGAGAATTTTTTACCTGCAATTTCGTATACTGCGCCATCAATTTCAACAGGTTTAAGTTTTGAGCTTAATTTATATTTATCTGCTAAGAAATCTCTGATAGACGTGCTTCTCTGAACTCCATCAAAAACATATTTGATTTTATCTTCTTTTTCTTCTGAACGAATAGGGTCAACTGGATAGTTGCGGAGCATTGAGTCAATTAATAAACTTTTCTCATAGGTACTCCATTGTCCCTCTTTACGCTGCAATTTATGAAACATATTATATTTTTCATTTTTCATATCTCGTACAAATGATTTTACAACTTGTGTTTTTCTATTAAATTCCACGTTATAACACCTCCAAATGTTTGATAATTTCACATTATCACATTTGGTAAATATTGTAAAGTGTTAATTTGATTTGCGACACATTTGTCACAAGATGAAATTCTAATTTCCTATAGATAGGGCAGCTTGTGAGACTGCCCCTGTTTAGGAGAAGAAATCAGATGAAAATATGATTGGAAGTTCATGTGATTTCTATGTGGAAGAAAAATAACAATGAAAAATATAAAGAAAGGTTAGCCCGAAGCGGTTTGACTTCCGAAAGTCGTGCGCTTGTTTCCGTATTATTGGTGTGTTGGGTCTACACTACGGGCTTTTATTTGTGGAGAGGAGGATTAGAATGTAAATTTATCTTTATTTTCTTTTACTTTCTTTTTATTAACTGTTAGGTAATGTTTAACA
>DBKX01000255.1:0-1749 GCA_002297865.1 Lachnoclostridium sp. UBA739 | reverse complement strand
CAGAAGCTCTGCAATATCCTGTATGTCCATGCCTTTTTCCTTCAAAATATTACTACCACTATGGCGCAGATCGTGATCATGTAGTGTTGGAACTCCAATCATTTTTCCAGCCTTTTTACACCAATTATTCAATGTATCATTTTTAATACATTTATCATCGGTTACATAAGAAGAACAAAACACCCATCCATGATCATTAATCCCATTTTCTTCTCTATACTGTTTCAATTCCTTTAATAGTTCTGCAACTTCCTCTGAAAAATATAAATCTACAATTTTTTGCTCTTTTTCAACAACGTCTGTACATACACGTTCTTCTAAATCTACTTGTTCCCACCTTAAATGAGCCATAGCATTTACTCTTGCCATTGTAGATAGTCCAAACATAATATATGTATGTAATTGAATATCTCCATATTCTTTTAATTTTTCTCTCAATTGATTAACCTGATCAATTGTTAAAAACGTCTGTTTTATAATTGGTTGTCCCTGTTTTGGACGTTCAAGAAATTCCATTGGTGTTTCTTTTATAAGTTTTTTCTTACGAAGGAATTTATAAAAAGCAGATATTGAAGACATTATTCTCTTTTGTCTGCAAACGTTATTTCCATTTTGTTTTCTCCAATAGAAATATTCTTCTACATCTTCATCCGTTGCATCCAGAACAGATAAATTAAATTGATTATCGTACATATATATAAACCATTGTTTTAAATCTGCGTTATATTGGTCTATAGTATTTTTAGATAAATCTCTAATTGACATATCAATTTGATACTTTTGAAATAATTTTAATGTTTCAGGATTAATATGTTCCATCTTTTCTTTATCATATAATGTAATTCTTTTACTTCGTTCTGCCATTTATTCACTTCCTTTCGACATATTTTTAATTTATTTTCAATAATATATCATAAGCTCTATCTCTATCATATTGAGATACTTTGTCTTTTCTAAAATATTTTAAATTATATAAATTTGTAAGATATTCAATATCTTTAGCACCAAGATTTCTACCATTTTTAACACATGATTCATAAAAAGTAAGATATGCTTCAATAGTATTTTTATAAACAGTTTTCATTGCATCTACAATTCCTATAAATAATTTATCTTGTTTTGATAATTTATTGTTTCTTATCTCAATAGATGTAGGCAAATATTTATATTTTTCATGTATTGACAATAATCTATTTTGAATATTTTCTTCATTCCAATAACCATGTTTATTATTTGTAACAACGCCATAACGCTTTGCAAAATTAGTATAATTTCCAAATCTTCTTAATACTTCATAAAATAAATTTTTATTGTCTGATGTAAATTCTGACTCACTTGGTAAAGTAGAATCATCTTGACTTAATTTCATTATTTCTGCAAATAAGTCATCGTCAGTTAATTTGTTTGGATTTATTAAAAATTCATGAGGAACTGGTTTGAGATTTATATTGAGAATTGGAGATAAGATATTTGATAATTTCTTTTGGATATTATTAAATGTATTCTCGAAAACATTATTTTCAATTGAGATTAAATTTATCTCATAACGATTATATAAATCAATTTTCTGTTCTTTATTTTCACAATATACTTGTGATCGTTTTCCATCAACATCACTTTCTCTATAGCCCCATACTTCCAAGTGCCATATATTACCATTTGATTCTTCAAACATAAAATCGCTACGCAAATTTTGATATGGTTTTGGGAACGGATGTTGTTCTCTTTTATATGGAATATTATTATGAA
>DBKX01000383.1:7867-8377 GCA_002297865.1 Lachnoclostridium sp. UBA739 | reverse complement strand
TTCATTTTAACTTTACACTGCCTTAAAATATTTTTGAGCACTTACTATTAATAAATTAAGCACACAGAATCTGATAAACAATCGTTTCATTCATCACTCGTTAGAATTCTCATAGGGATTGACAACAGAACCACTTTCATTAACCGACCATCCTTCCCACCCAATTCCATAATGTAAAAATGGGCGGAACGAGTATCTCTCCAATGTATCATCATACTGGCAGATATGTTCCGGCAATGAGCTGGCTATTTTCTTATCAAACACAGCGCGCGAGTCCTCAACCGATAGCTGGAAAGCCAATCTATAACGGAAATAATCACGTTTAAGTCCGCACTGTTTTACATCTGAAAACGAACTTAAATTCATTAAAAAGTGACAACCTAAACGACTCCCCTGTTTGACAACATATGTAAAATCTTCTGCAGCCTTGTAAGCACCGGGAGTATGTATAACTTGCTCTTTTCCGCTAAACGAACTGCTGACATTATCTTCACTTTTTGAGTTCGCCAC
>DBKX01000383.1:4544-7843 GCA_002297865.1 Lachnoclostridium sp. UBA739 | reverse complement strand
CCGTTCGTAGCAAAAGCTCCAATTCCATATTCTGAACGAAACTTCTGTTCTTCCTCTAATAAAAGATCATCCAATTCTTCCTTTGTTTTTCCAGATTCTGCATATTCGTTTTTCAGCATTCTTTTGCGTTTTATCCACGCAAGAGCATATCTTCTCTTAGCCTCATCTTCATCCGACGAAACAACCGCCCCACTTTCAACAAATCCCTTCCGAATATCTTCTATTCCGGATTTTTTAGATTTATTTTCAGGTGTACTTTCGCCGTCTACATAATCAAAGTCCATACAAATTCTTTCCATTCCGATAAGAACAATAAGTTTGTTGGATACCTCTTTATTAATAAAGCTTTGCTTTAGAGCATAAATTGAATCACAAATCGAATCAATTCCTTCTACAATCTCTATTCCATTATCTATGAATACCTGACGGTAGGCCCTAAAGAGACGATCTTTTCCATATGCCCAAATCTGTACTTGTCCACCTTGACACATAAAGGATTTTATAGAAGAAAGTATAATTGACGCAGCACACGCTTGCTCTGCAGCACGAGAAATTAAAAGAATATTTTCACGTGTCTCTGATGACAAGGCCGCCAACTTAATTTTTTCCATAAGTCGCGGTGCTCCAAAAGCAATAAACATTTCATCTCCAGAAAGATCGTTTATATTTTTTCCTTTAATTTCATTAACGTGTGCAATAAATTCATTTGTTTCAAACGCACAAAATGTATTGCCGTCAACTAAGACAGGGTGTTTATCAACATACGTGCGAATATCCGAAGGGTTATACTTCTCTGTAACAACCATAGAATCACAGATCTGTTTTATCATCTGATCTCTCGGCTTATAATCCTTAAAATACATCACAAGATAACGTTTGACCTGCGGTAAAGTATCCGCACCCAACCTGAATTTTACGAGTGCATAGTGAGGTGGGAGAGCATCCATCCAGTTACGTACCTGTTCGGTTTTTAAGTTTGATGATAGCTCAAGTGTTTCGCTAATTTCCTCCTTTGATCCCTTCATAGCAATTCTTTGCTGAATCTGCGCACGTGCCGTTGCAGTTAATCCCGCAACACCGGTGGTAAACGTCTGGCTCGAAAACAAGAATTTGATTCCCAAAGCGCCACATTTTGCCAAAATATTTTGAAGTCGCAACTTATAAATCGGAGAATCAGCAATCGATTGAGACATGATTGAAAATTCATCTAGAATAACAAAAATAACCGGCAGCGGCTTTTCAAGTAACGTTGTATCAATCTGATCTATCCTCTCTACACCCAAACGTGAAAACAATTTTTGGCGCTCCATCATTTCGGCTGTTAGCTTATCAATCAAATCAAATACAAGTTCTGTCGATTCATCGAGAAGAATGTACTTGACATGAGGAGGCAAATGATTAATATACCGCTTAAACTCAAGTTGCTTGAAGTCGGCTAACCACAGTTCGACATTATCAGGATGGTAGTTTCGGATCAGTCCTGCAATAAGTGTATGCAGCAATGTTGATTTGCCAGATCTGGAAGCGCCTACAAGATATGTAGCAAAATTCTCGTTTTCAAAAGATACACTATGCACTTCGTCCTTACCGTCAATACCAAACGGAAGGTCAATTTTCTTATACTCACGAACATAAGGTGGAATCTCGGTTAACGAGTACCGCTTTAAATACTCGTTGCCGATGATTTTCTTACCAACTTTATTTGACAACAGAGAATCTACATACGATTTTGATAATTCATCATTAAATGAATACCATTTAAACTGTTGCGGATATCCATCTGCTGAGGCAATCGTTGACTCATTTTGCAACAAGTTAATATGAATAGCATTCTGAAGCGCATACTCAGGCATTTCCTTATTTTCTGCCTCCGCATTCTTTTCAGAATTGCGATATGAAACAGTAATTATTGATACACCATACCGTTCATAGCTAGTCATGATTCTCTGCACAAGTTCTCTATCATGTCCCTCAAACGCATTTGGCCAACCAAATAATATAACTGTTGTATGCGCAAGCCTCTTGGAAGGCTCTGCCCCGTCATTATATTCCAGCAAGGAATCGTTTTGTTCTATAATCTCGTCAGTATCAGCGAAAGATGAAACTATCTGTTCCAGAAGAGATGTCAGTTGATCCGGATTACGTGGTATTTCTTGTATGGCGAACGAATTTTCCAACTGTTTCAAGCTACCAATAGATGACGTATTGAACCTAACTCCATCAAGAATAAAGAATTTTCGCATTCCGGCAGGAGAAGTATTTAAGGATGACAAGATTAAATTCTGAATGGCTCTGTCCAGACTCTTTCTTTTCGCGGGAGCACATGTAATTGACATAATATACTCTTGTTTATTTGATATTTCAACGGGCAACAGAACTCTCCCGCTATTGATATCGTAATAATCTCCCATTAAGCTTTTTAGCCAAGTTCGCTGTTCTTTTGCAAAATTGAGAGGGGCGGCATAAGCACCGGGCGAAAAAACATCATCAAAATCATCACGATTGACAAATGATGTGGGTGAAGTTTCGCTCCAATATTTTTCATTTTCGCGAACTACCATTTGAGAAAATTCTTTTATCTCTGTACTCATAGCAAATTGTCGTAGTTCTTCTCGAGCAAGTGCTAATGACCGATTAAGTCTTTCGATTTCATCATTTTTTTCAGAACCGCTATTTGACTTGAGTTCTTCAATTCTTTCGGAAAACTCTTTCTTTTTTTGTTCAAGAAAGTATTCATCGCATTTTGCCACCGCGAAAACTCGCTGAGCATAGGGATCATTGGATGACATTGGGTCAATCATCTTTGACCAGTCGCTTAAGCGATTAATATTAACTCGATACCCAGGAGGAGCCTCGATAGTCAAAACATTTTGACTATCGAGGTTTTTCTTTGCTAACTCCTGAAAGCCCTTAACTCTCAGAAGGTAATCATCAATCTTCGCCAGTTGCTCTTCGAGTTTAATAATTCGAGCCGTATTATCACTTGCAGTATCAGCTAACTTTCGCTGAATTTCAGATTCGATCAGTTTAATACGATCATTAATGGATTTTACACGAGATATAATATCGTTATATGACTCAGTCAGCTTGCCCATGGTGATCCCCTTTCGCAATGTTCCTTTCTTCTGCGCGTAAATATTTTAACAAACACATCTTTTTTCCGTACACACCGAGCGTACCGCCGCAGCTACCTCTGACGGCTCAAGTGTCGGGAAATTCAAAAATGGCGTATATTTAAGCAGAGATGAATCTTTGATCAACGGATACTGTTCTTTGTAGAGTCTAAATCCAATTCCATC
>DBKX01000383.1:0-4505 GCA_002297865.1 Lachnoclostridium sp. UBA739 | reverse complement strand
GAGACTCTGCAAGCGCTTCCTGCTCTGTAGCATAAAATGTTTCTCCAATTTGATACAAGTATTGAATCGATGCCCACATGGCCATACCTTCATAGACGATGTCCCTTGCTATTTTTGTACAAGCAGATTGTGACATCCCATATACACGAATAATATCTTTGTCATTCCAATTAAGATATTGCCAAATATGTGTCATCTCATGAACTATAGTATCAATCGCTGCAAGTCTCGGACTGCCATTTTCGATTATTAGACTATACTTTCCGTGTTTCTTTTGAGCAAATCCCAAAACCCTTGCCGCCACATCGCTACTGGGTTTGAATATCATCCCTGCACGCTTTGCCACTTCTTTGGCATCCGTCGTTCTCACGCTTATGGGGACTCTATATCGAATATCAAAGAAATCTTCCATAAGACCCATGCAACGGTAAAACAAGTCTTTGAAGTCAGCAAGCGTCGTTATCGCACTAGTCGAACAATCATTGCACCTAATTCGACCATCATTAAGCCGTTCGTAACTAACTCCGGTTAATGGTAATGAACAGAAGTCACAATGATTTTCAGCATTTATGTCAAGTTGTGTTCTTACTAGCGCATCGCGTTTTCTAGCTAGCGTTAAGTAATTGTTGCACCATCCTCTTACACGTAAATATTTTCTCAGTTCATCGGCGTGAATTCGCTCGTCTACTTCTTCATATCCAAACTTTAAAAAACATTCACGTTGATAACGGGTCATTTGAATAGGTGAAAATACTTTTAATTGTTCCTCGATGCGATAATCTATTGGCGCCTGTGCATCTTCATCAAAGATATCTGTACCATCTGTATATACCAGTTCAGGATCAACCGTCTCCAAATCATTAATGGCACCATTGACTTTATCTAATTCTTCCAACTCAGAAGGAACAGGGCAGGTAATCCCATCCTGTTTTTCTTGTTCTGTTTCACCATCCAAAACAAACTTCTCTTCACTTTGGTTTGAGGGAGCAATATTTTCTATTGAGTTAGGCGAAGATTCAGTCTCTGTATCATCAGCATCATGCCATTTATCCTCGACTTCATCTACATTTTCAGAAGCTTCTGTAGGATCCTCTTGAGTATCCGGTGTTTCTTGGTCTGCAATTTTTTCAACCTTTTCAACACTTTCTACTTCAACTTTTTCTTCCGTTCTGCCTCCAAGTAATTTTCGAATTCGATCAAGCAACTTGACAACAAGATTTCGATGTTTCTTCTCTTCAGCTTCAGCCACAGAAACCTTAACCGGCAGAGGATCTNNAGGTTCTCTCATCTTTTCAAAATGCCAATCGAGGAAATCCGCTATTATTTCCATAAATCGCGAGAAATTCTTTTCTACAGCATTCAGCAAACCAAGATCTACATCGCTATCTTCGACAATATAGATATATCCAGGTTCGATATCGCCATTAGCAGGATAAACTACATAGTTAAGTATTCCGTCAATATCTTCCGGACGCTTGGTTATTGCTGCGAGATATTGCCAACCCTCAGGAAAAACTGATTTGAATACTTCCGAAAGCAACAAACAAATAGTAAAGCAAATTTTTTCGTCGGAATCTGGCATTTTGATACGAAGTATGGACTTATTGCGATACTTCCTTGTATAGTTATTTGCAGAGGGGTCTTCCGAGAAATCGATTAATCTTGCCGTCCTTAGGTTATGGCTATCACTCATTTCAAGGTAACCCGTCGTTATAACGCTAAAGTCAGTCCTAATTTCGGCAAATTCCACATCAATTATTTTCCTATTTGAGACAATTTCGAAATTTGAAGCAAAGTCTAAGGAATAGTTTCTAACCTGCCTATAATATTTTCTACCGTCGAATTGATCCGATGCGCGTCGCAGTACAACACCGCTTTGCGGAGATACATACTTAACCCGGTAGTATTTGCCATCATATGTTACAAATTGTCCCGGAAGGACGGTCTGCGTAACATGGCTAAACAGTTTTGCGTCAATATACCCTTCTTCATCTTTCTCATCTTCGAGAATATAATAAGCATTTTTTAACGAATCTGAAAAATATTTTTCAAACGCTTCATCAGAAACACTGTAAACGCTAATATCTCTTGTTGTAAATTCATCAATATTGGTTCGAATACTACCAACAGTAAATATCGTATCATCCGCATATGTATACTTTCTGAGCAACGAAAGCATCACTCCATATGCATCATCAGTTTCTATTCCGATAAGATGCAATTCCTTAACTATTTCCTCTTCCGAGACCGGTTTCAAAGTCATCATTATAATTAACTTTAGAATTGTATTTCGCTCTGTTTTTGCATAGTCAGGAACATATGAAGGAATTGCATTGGGATTAGACATAAACATCTGTCTATTGCACCTCATATAATCCCTAAGCAAGTAGTCTTCTGAAAGAACATTAACAAACACTTGGTCGCTTCCACGGGATAAATAGACGCGTATTACACTGAACATATTGCAGAACTCATCTTCAACAATTACAAACTGTTCCTTTGTCCTTTCAGAGCTCCACAGATTAGGAACAAAATTAATCTTCTCATAGAGACTCTTTTGTTGACTGGGGCGATTCATATATCGGCAAATTGTAGAATAATACTGTCCAGCAATCCATTTAATATCTCTGATTGGCGATTTCCTTTCGCTATACCAAGTCACGGAAGGAACTTGATTCTTTACTGCGATTGCCGCAAGTTCGATGCCATCACCCAAATATCTTGTTTGTTTATCAAAAAGTTGTTGCCTACAGAAATCCCCATCGGCATCCCAAGACATAGCGGTATAGTTACATCGCGGAACAGGCATTGCGACAACATCCGTGATTTCAGTTCGAATGATATGCGACAGCGTATCAATCAATCCATCAGTATATCTATCACAGATGCAATAAACCGGAGTTTTTCCATTAATATTCATTTCCTCCGCGATGATACTTAAAGCTACCTGGCTAGTATTTAGCATTAAAGATGGCTCTATTATCAACACGAAGTCCGTTTTGTTAAAAAACTCTCTGTTGGAATTAACAACTCTTTTGTCGTAAAGCTGTGTAAATGTGAGGATACCAATTTCACATTCCGGCTCTTTATCGGACAGAAAGCTTACTCTCCACAATGAATTCATATGGCTATAATCGCGCAATAGCTCTGAAATCCATCTTTTTATATCCGAAGCCGCATTTTTTCTGCCACATAGTACAACACACTTTTGCCCCGACAAAAGCGACTTAATCACAGGAAGTGTAATATACATACCCAAGTCACGATAAAACGGATTAAAGAAAACAACATTTTTGCGATGTATCATATTCTGTGTGGCCTGGACACAGTCTACATCAGCAGTTTTATATCTACCGTTTAACTCAAAATACTCCGACACTATTTTATCATCAGAATCGTTGGAGTCACTCAATTTTTTAATAAGATCTGCTGCAGTTTCTTTCGCTACATACTCACAGCCTGTATGTGCAGATAACAATGGCGATGGCAAAAGTTGTTCAAAGATTTCTCTAATTTTATAATAGTTACTTATCCTTCTTGCATCAGCATCATTTCCAAAAATAGAGTGTTCAAACTCTTCTTTTGTTTGGCCGTTGATAAAGCCGTATATTTCATTTACTTCTATTACAGCTGCACATGGAAAAATTACAAACCAAATGCTGCTTGCCGGACCCAGAGCCCATGTCAGGCCAAGATATATACCGCTAACCAGTACGGTTCCGGCAACAAGCCAAGAAAAAAATTCTCTAAAATTTTTCCACTGCTTTTTCAGGAACCACTCATCATATTCTTCATCATACTCATAAAATGTAAAAGAAAAATGATCTAATATTTTTTTCTTTTTAAAAATGGAACAAAAAACAGGCCGCATAATGACTTTTACTACAAAAAAACCAACCATAAGTATCACATTGATAATTACTAGATTTGATTGCAGAAAAAATGGTGATGATTTAGTAATTTCTTCAACAAAGTTATTATTTTCAATTAAGAGCGCAATGCCAACAATCATTAGTAGAAAAGAAATTAACACCAGGGGAAATTGGCGTATTCTTCTGCTTTTTCTTGCATTGATCAAATTTAATGCAAAGCACATAAGCGCAATCACGCCAATCGTAATCAACACTTTAATTGCATTAATCATCGTACAATTCCTCCCTGTGAATTTCTATTCCGACAGTAAAGCTGAACGGCGATATCATGTCCATACCAGAATTATTGATCGCAACAGGATAAAAATCTCCAGAACTAATGGCATATACTTTACTTTCTAGTGGCGGCTGAGTAACATCTATTTCAATTTCAGTATCTGGATATTTTGACGTGAAATCGAGGCTAAGATGGTAAGCTTTGCCCCATCCCTTTAATTTGCTCAGCATCATATTGATTGCTCTAATATGTTTATATATTAAATAATGTCCTTCGTTCAGAAAAGATTTTTTGTGTGATGACAACTCAAGATATGAGGCGCCTCTGGCATAAGATGCAATAGCACTCATATACTT
>DBKX01000191.1:1281-3057 GCA_002297865.1 Lachnoclostridium sp. UBA739 | reverse complement strand
GAAAGCAAAAGTCGATGCTATTGTTATTGATACAGCACATGGACATTCCGCTAACGTATTACGAGTTGTAAAAATGGTAAGAGAAGCTTATCCTGACTTACAGATTATCGCTGGTAACGTAGCAACAGGTGAAGCTACAAGAGATTTAATTAAAGCTGGTGTAGACGCTGTTAAAGTTGGTATTGGACCTGGTTCTATCTGTACAACACGTGTTGTTGCAGGTATCGGTGTTCCTCAGGTAACAGCTATTATGAACTGCTATGAAGTTGCAAAAGAATATGATATTCCAATTATCGCAGACGGTGGTATCAAATATTCTGGAGATATGACAAAAGCAATTGCAGCAGGTGCTAACGTATGTATGATGGGTAGTATCTTTGCAGGTTGTGACGAAAGCCCAGGAACGTTTGAATTATTCCAGGGTAGAAAATATAAAGTATACCGTGGTATGGGATCTATCGGTGCTATGGAAAATGGAAGCAAGGACAGATATTTCCAAGAAAATGCTAAGAAATTAGTTCCTGAGGGCGTTGAAGGTCGTGTTGCATACAAAGGTACAGTAGAAGATACCGTATTCCAGTTAATCGGTGGTATTCGTTCTGGTATGGGTTACTGTGGAACTGCTACAATAGAGGCATTAAAAGAGAATGGAAAATTCGTTAAGATTTCTGCCGCTTCCTTAAAAGAGAGTCATCCACATGATATTCATATTACGAAGGAAGCTCCTAACTATAGTGTGGAACGATAGGGTTTGAGAATGAAAAACCATGTAAGATTAAAAAGAATATGATGATGCAAAACCTCTAAAGTTGGTATGGTATTTACTATAGCAGCCTTAGAGGTTTTTATTTTCTGGACAGATGAACTTGAAAGTCAGAATGTTGTTTATACATTTTTGTACAATGAAGCAATCTTTTATTTGTCTTAAAGTTCCGATTTTTTATTTAATTCCTTTTCATTTAAATGTTATATGATATAATATTGCATGTATCTCTAAAGTAAATTCGGAGATGTACAAGAAAAGGAGGATATTAAATATGAAAGGAAAAGTGCAGATGTTGCAAAAACGGTTTTTGGCAATGCTTCTGGCTTCTGCTGTGGCAATGTCAAGTGTCCATGCACCTGTAAGTGCAATGGACAGGAAAACTGTTACAAAACTAGAAACCCATTACAATGAAACGATTATAAGCGAATTGCAGAATTTTTGCTCTGAGGGGGAACGGGCAGAAGATGTTCTGGATAAGCTTTATAGCCAGGGACTAGTAGATGAAACAGGAATGCCTGTTATTGGCGGTACATATGAAGTAGAAGGAAAGAAACTTACAGAAGAACAGTTAATGAAAGAGGCAGAAAAGCATCAAAGTGGAAAAGTAGTAATTGATGGGATAGCGCTGAAATGGGAAGAAGTCAATGCTCTGTTAAAAGCCAGAGAGGAAATTCAGAAAGCGCAGGACTTTATGGATACAGGTGTTATCATTGACAAAAGTAACGAGAAAAAGTATCAGGACAGTTTAAATTCATTAAAGGCACAGATTATGTCCAGTGGGCTTAATGTTAGTGGAGCACCATCACAAACCACATTCGGTGCTGGGGTGAATCATCAGGTAAGAGTTACTGTTACACCAAATAACAGTACAATAAGAGAGAATGGATTTGCGCAGAATATTACATGCCATGTAAAACTGACAGCGAAGCAGGAAGTTCCTGTGACATTCCAATACCGTGCAGTATCAGGAACAGGAACAGCAACGGGAAGTGGAGAAGTCACCATTCCAA
>DBKX01000191.1:0-1232 GCA_002297865.1 Lachnoclostridium sp. UBA739 | reverse complement strand
TTTACTGTTACTTATTGGGGTAACAGTGGTGAACGCAACGGCGAAAGAAAATTTTATGTGCAGTGTTACGATATAGAGAATGCTTTATTTTCAGGAAACGAATCAGGTGGAAAAAGTGCGACAGTACCAATCAGCATTACAAAATATGATGCAATGGAATATATACATACGGTTTCCAAGGATCCAGTTTCCAGTCAAAAAGGAAAGATGAAAGTTGATGGGTATGACTGGACAATAGAAGGAGATGTTTTGAACTATGAGATTACCTATGAGATGATTCAACAATATGTAAATAAGTGGGGAGATAATAAGTATACAGTTGAATTTGGTCCAGCAGCAAATGTGATGTTCTGCTGGGAAAAAAAGGATTCTGTTATGCATTCCCTAAGAGAAGACACTTTTTCAGAAAATGGAAATGAATATTATCATAACTACTATGGTACCAATGGTAAACTTACTGGTGACTGGTCAAGTCCTGCGGTACATAGTAGCACATTGGGAAATTTTACGAAAGAATTAGGAAGAAGAAAGTTTGCGACGGATGCAAAATGGCAAGTGAAAAGCTGTATGGGATTTAACACTGATAAATCATGGCCAAAAAATGCACAATGTTCTTATATAGGTGGAAGGCAATTGTCTCTTATTATTGAAGAAGTTCATGAAAATGTGAATCTGACTGGACTTTCTATTCCAGGCGGAACATTTTATGCGGGGCAAGGTGTGCCTATTACAGCTACCTTTGATGAGAAAATAAAATTTGACAGTGCATTGAAGCTTTATCTGGCAGATGGTACTGTTTTAACACCAGAGGAAAAAGGCACGACTGGAGACAGCTGTGTATTTTTATACAATGTACCTATTATGCCAAGTGGATCAATTCCTGGAATTACAAAATTAGAAATGAACGGAACTAGGAGTTATTCTAACACATTGCTGAGAATACCAGGTCAGAGCAATACTGTATTTGATATAGAAAAAGCAATGACAGATTTTCCGGGTAAAATAGTCCGTTCCAATGAACAGTGTAAACTTCGTGGATACAAAGATGCAAGTTTTATAGAAATTAACTGTATGCTCGATGGAGAGGTTCCAGCAAAACAGTGGGTAACAGAAGTGCTTACTGTGAACCAGGATGAAAATGGGGCTTATAGGAAATGGATCCAAAGCAACTGTGCTGAAATTGCAGGGCTGGAACTAAAGGAACGAAAGGATTTAGAAAGTGGTGAGAAAGT
>DBKX01000237.1 GCA_002297865.1 Lachnoclostridium sp. UBA739 | reverse complement strand
AGAGGGAAAAATTCAGATCAAAGACCGCAGAATCTATCTGGTGAAATAACAGGCAAAGGATGAGAATATGAATTTTACACATCTTCATGTCCATACAGAATACAGTTTACTGGACGGTTCAAGTAAAATAAAAGAACTTGTAGAGAGAACAAAAGGATTAGGGATGGACAGCATCGCAATCACTGACCATGGTGTTATGTACGGTGTAATTGATTTTTATCGTGCAGCGAATGCAGCAGGTATAAAGCCTATTATTGGTTGTGAAGTTTATGTTGCGCCAAATTCCCGTTTTGATAGAGAGACCAATCAGTCAGAAGCCAGATACAACCATCTTGTTTTGCTCGCAGAAAATAATACTGGATATGCCAATTTAATGAAGATTGTATCAAAAGGCTTTACAGAAGGATTTTATTATAAACCAAGAGTTGATTATGAAGTACTAGAAGAATACCATGAAGGAATCATTGCATTAAGTGCATGCCTTGCTGGTGTTGTGGCGATGAATCTTAGACGTGGTATGTATGAGGAAGCCAAGAAAGAAGCATTACGTCTTAAAAATATCTTCGGAGAAAACAATTTCTTCTTAGAACTTCAGGATCACGGTATGCAGGAACAGCAGATGGTAAACCAGCAGTTGATGCGATTGAGTCAAGATACGGGGATTGGGCTGGTAGCAACCAACGACGTTCACTATATTTATGACCAGGATGCAACGCCTCATGATGTACTGCTTTGTATTCAGACCCAGAAAAAAGTAACAGATCAGAATCGTATGCGCTATGAGGGAGGACAGTTCTATCTGAAATCACCAGAGGAGATGGCAGAGCTCTTCCCTTACGCATTGGAAGCCCTTGAAAATACTCATAAGATAGCAGAACGTTGTTTTGTAGAAATAGAGTTTGGCAACTACAAACTGCCGAAATACGATGTGCCAGATGGGTATACGGCTTGGGAATATCTACGTAAGCTTTGTTTTGAAGGATTAGATAGACGTTATGGAAATCCAAGTGAGGAACTAAAAGAACGTTTAGAGTATGAATTAGATACCATTCATTCCATGGGGTTTGTAGATTACTTTCTGATTGTATGGGACTTTATTAAGTATGCCAAAGACCACGATATTATGGTAGGACCGGGCCGTGGTTCCGCCGCTGGTAGTATCGCGTCTTACTGTTTAGAAATCACAGACATCGATCCGATTCGATTCAATCTGTTGTTTGAGCGTTTCCTAAACCCAGAGCGTTTGACCATGCCGGATATCGATATTGACTTCTGCTTTGAACGAAGACAGGAAGTCATTGATTATGTAGTACGAAAATACGGTACAGACCGAGTAGTTCAGATTGTAACATTTGGTACAATGGCAGCGAAAGGGGTTATCCGAGATGTAGGGCGAGCTCTTGACATGCCGTATTCAGCAGTTGACGTCGTTGCCAAAATGATTCCAACTGACCTAGGTATGACCATCGAAAAAGCGTTAAAACAGAATAAAGAACTTCATAATTTGTACGAAAATGATTCGGAAGTAAAGGAATTGATTGATATGTCCCTTCGTTTAGAAGGACTTCCAAGACATACTTCTATGCATGCAGCAGGTGTTGTAATTAGTAAGGATGAAGTGGATAAATACGTACCTCTTTCCAGAGCATCAGATGGAACGATTACAACTCAATTTACCATGACTACGTTAGAAGAACTTGGATTGTTAAAGATGGACTTTTTAGGTCTTAGAACACTTACTGTTATTCAGAATGCCATAAAATTAGTGAATAGAAGACTAAGTTCTCTTGACAAATCCAGTGAAGAGTACAAAGAACTTGTGGCGAAGCATGGTGAACGACTTGAGGCTGGCAAGATAAATTATGATGATAAAGAGGTTTATAAAAGCATTGGTACAGGTAATACAGAAGGTGTATTCCAGTTAGAAAGTGCCGGAATGAAAAGTTTCATGAAAGAACTAAAGCCAGAAAACATCGAAGATGTTATTGCGGGTATTTCCCTTTATCGACCAGGTCCAATGGATTTTATCCCGAAATATATTAAGGGTAAAAATGACCGAAGTAACATAACCTATGAGTGTAAAGAATTAGAACACATTCTTGCACCGACTTATGGTTGTATCGTTTACCAAGAACAGGTTATGCAGATAGTAAGGGATTTGGCTGGATATAGTTATGGACGAAGCGATTTAGTACGACGTGCCATGGCGAAGAAAAAAGCCTCTGTTATGGAGAAGGAAAGACACAACTTTGTTTACGGAAATGAAGAAGAAGGTGTAAAAGGCTGCGTTGCAAACGGAATAGATGAAAAGGTTGCCAATCAGATTTACGACGAAATGACGGACTTTGCCAAGTATGCGTTTAACAAATCTCATGCGGCAGCTTATGCCGTAGTTTCTTACCAGACAGCATACTTAAAGCACTATTTTCCAGTGGAGTACATGGCAGCGCTTATGACGTCTGTTCTGGATAATACGGATAAGGTATCCGAGTATATTATGACATGCCGTAAGCTTGGTATTGAGATTTTGCCACCAGATATTAATGAAGGAGAATCGGAGTTCTCTGTATCAAATGGCTGTATCCGTTATGGACTTTCTGCAATTAAGGGTTTGGGAAAACCGGTAATTCAGGCTATTGTAGAAGAACGTACTGCCAATGGTAAATTCACATCCTTGAAAGATGTTGTAATGCGTCTTTCCAATAAAGAAATTAACAAGCGTACGATGGAAAGTTTTATTAAGGCAGGAGCCTTTGACACACTGCCAGGAACCCGTAAACAGAAGATGCAGGTTTATGTTAAGGTAATTGACAGTGTAAACCAGGAGAAGAAAAATAATCTTTCAGGACAGATTTCTTTATTCGATATGTTTGGGGATGAACCAGAGTTCTCTAATGAGATTGAGATGCCAGATGTAGGAGAGTTTGAGAAAGAGCAGCTTCTTGCATTTGAAAAAGAAGTGCTTGGAATCTATGTAAGTGGTCATCCAATGGAAGAGTACATGGAGAAATGGGAAAAGCATGTAGAAAAGAAGGCATCTGATTTTAATATGGATGAAGAAGGACATGTAAAGGTAGCGGATGGTTCACTTGTAACAATTGGTGGTATGATTGTATCAAAAGTGGTAAAGACAACAAAGCATAATACGTTAATGGCTTTTGTTACATTGGAAGATCTGTATGGGACTGTGGAAGTTATCTTTTTTCCAAGAGATTTTGAGAAATACCGTCAGTATCTGAATGAAGATGCGAAGGTGTTTATAAGAGGCCGAGTGAATGTAGAAGAGGATAAGCCAGCAAAAATCATTTGCCAGGACTTTGTAACCTTTGAGCAGGTGCCTGAAAATGTCTGGATTCAGTTTGCAGATATGGAAGAGTTTAAGAAGAAGGAACTTAATTTGTTGGAATTGCTTGATGAATATCCAGGAGTATCACCAGTTGTAATTTATTGTAAAAAAGAAAAGCAGAAAAGTCTTTTGAAAGTTAAGGTAAATGTAGAAAAAAGCCTGTTAATGCATTTACAGAGAGAATATAATGACAAAAATGTCATTGTTCAGCAAAAGAATATTGAAAATATATTCAAAAAGAGTTAAAATTGGTCTATGATTGCGTTAAAAGCAAGTGCTTCTATATGAAGTAATGATAAATATAAATATAAATGATAATCCTTTGGAGGTATATAAAATGGCAAAAGAAATTAATACAATTGGTGTTTTAACAAGTGGTGGAGATGCACCAGGTATGAATGCTGCAATTCGTGCAGTTGTAAGAACAGCGTTAGCCAATGGGAAAAAAGTAAAAGGTATCAGAAGAGGTTACAGCGGTTTATTAGAAGAAGATATCATTGACATGGATGCTGTAAGCGTTGCCGATATTATCGGACGTGGTGGTACAATTCTTTATACAGCTAGATGTGCTGAGATGAGAACAGAAGAAGGCCAGAAAAAAGCTGCTGAAATCTGTAAAAAACACGGTATCGACGGATTAGTTGTTATCGGTGGAGATGGCTCTTTCCAAGGAGCTAAGAAACTTGCTCATTTAGGAATCAATACAATTGGTGTTCCTGGAACAATCGACTTAGATATTGCTTGTACAGAATACACAATCGGTTTTGATACAGCTGTTAATACAGCAATGGAAGCTATCGACAAAATCAGAGATACATCCACTTCTCATGAAAGATGCAGCGTAATTGAAGTTATGGGCAGAAATGCTGGTTACATCGCTTTATGGTGCGGTATTGCTAACGGTGCAGAGCAGATTCTTGTAACAGAGCGTTACGACCACGATGAGAATAAAATCATTGATAATATCATTGAAAAACGAAAAACAGGTAAAAAACATTACATTATCGTAAATGCTGAAGGTATCGGTAACTCTGAAGCGTTAGCTAAGAAAATCGAAGCTGAAACTGGTATGGAAACAAGAGCAACTATTATCGGTCACATTCAACGTGGTGGTAGCCCAACATGTAAAGATAGAGTATATGCTTCTACAATGGGTGCGAAAGCTGTTGATTTATTATGTGAAGGTAAATCCATGAGAGTTGTTGGTTACAGCAAGGGCAAATTCGTTGATTATGATATTGATGAAGCATTGGCGATGAGCAAAGATTTAGATAACTATATGTTTGAAATGGCTAAAAAGTTATCAAGATAATAACATTATCAAAATAATAATATTATCAAGATAATGATAATATTAGAGTTCATTTACTGTAAAAATGAATACAAGGCCTGAAGGTACACGGTTAAATAAAATCGTGAATCTTTAGGCTTTTTTTTACTTATCGAAAGAACCTCTGCACTTGCAAAAATGAACTTTTGAAATGAAAAATGAACTTTTTCAACACACTTGAACTTTTATAAACAAAGTGTTAGAATTATTCAAGGAAAAATGAACTTTTACATACTAACAACATAATATATAACATGGTTAAAAGGAGGTTGAACTTTGGGAGAGAATTTATTTGCAGATCGTTTTAAGGAAGCAATGAACAAACAGGGAATGAAACAAGTTGACTTGCTTAGAGTGGCAGAATCCCAAGGAGTGAAACTCGGGAAGAGTCAGATTAGCCAATATGTAAGTGGGAAGGCAGTTCCACGAGAAAACATTGGCCAGTTTCTAGCAGAAACGCTGAAAGTGGATGCTAGGTGGCTATATGGGAAAGCGGAAGAAAATAATCGAACA
>DBKX01000394.1:7284-40081 GCA_002297865.1 Lachnoclostridium sp. UBA739 | reverse complement strand
AAATGGAATAGAAATTTGAAATTAGAAAGGGAGATAAATATGATAGAACAAATTTTGGAAAGTATAAGAAAGAGTTTAGAAGAAATTTTAGGAGAAGAGGGGGAAAAGAAAGAGTTAGAAGCGAATATGGACTTGATTAATGACATTGGGCTTGATTCCCTTCAGCTTGTGAATGTAATTTTAGACTTGGAAGAGCAATATGACTTAAATATTGATTTCGATGAGTTTGATTTTGATAAGGTACAAACTATACAGGAACTAGCTGAATACATAAAGGAGTTAAGTGGTGAAAACGAATAAACAGAGGCATATGATATATGCAGCAAAATTTGATTCAGAGAGATATTGGCAGCCAGAAAACGTTGTTACGCTGCCAGCCATACGCAATCGTAATTTGGAAAATATCGTATGTGCAATGGATGAATTGCTATTCGCACTCTGTCGTGGGGAAGAAGATGTGGTATTAACAGGGATTCCTATGAATACGGTGCATCAAAAATATTTACACGAACTAGGGTTTCGTTTTGATAACCAGTCTTTTGAACAGGAGATAGAAGCAAAGACTTGTGAATATCATGCAGAAAATCAAAAAATAGAGGGGCTCTCTAAGGATGCCTGTTTTGAGACTTATGCAGTATTACCAGAATACATTTCTTTCGCCAAGAACAACCAGATTACGTATCCGTGTCCTGCAATCAATGTGGTAAAAAAAGTGAATTCTAAAATATATTCAACAAAACTAGCCAAAAAGCTTGGATTTAGTGAATATGCGGAAATTGTAACAAGTGAAGAGGAATTTATGGCAGCAGGAAAAAGGCTTCTCAATACAAAAGGAGGTCTTATTGTAAAAGAAGAGTACGGCGTTTCGGGAAAGGGTAATTTAAAGATTACGGAGGAAAAAACCTTTCAGACTATCTTAAGGAACATTTCTTCTCAATGCAAGAAAGGGAAAGAAGTTCGATTTATATTAGAACCAGCATTTCAGGTTAAGACAGATTTTTCAGTACAATATTTTATTGACCCAGAAACGGGGAAAGCAGAATGTTTATCGGTTCAACAGATTATAAATCAAGAAAGAGCATATCATGGTTCCGTAACAGCAGATAAAGAACTTTTACAATATTTAGAAGGACAGGGCTACTTCTCAGTTATGGAACGTGTAATGGACGCACTGTACAAAGAGGGCTATTTCGGTGATGTCTGTGTGGACAGCATGATCATAGAACCAGATGTACTGGTCCCAATTGTGGAAATTAACGCAAGAAAATCTATGAGTTTAATTAAGAAATCACTGGAAGAATCCTTAGAGCAGATGGGGTATGCCAATGAGGAAGTCTGTACTTTTTATGTAGACACGATTGTATCATGTGATCTGACAATGGAAGACGTTCTTGAAAGAATGAACAGTGCGGGCATTCTATTTAAGAAGGAATTGAAAAAGGGTATCATTCCGCTAACCTCCAATACACTTTTTGTGAACACAAGGAATAAGACAGGAAAAAATCAAAAGGGAAGAATGTATTTTTTACTGACAGGAACAAGGGAAGAAGTTGCTGTGTATAGAGAGAAAGTAACAAAGTTGTGCGAAACATTTGGGGAAGGGAAGAATGAAGCATGAATATTAAAATGTTAACATCAGCAATGGGTTTAGGTACCTACGTGCCGGCTGTGCAGGTATTGGAGTATTTAAGAGCACAGGGAAATACGGTGACACTGGAGTTATTTGAAAACTATTTTAATGAAGAGGTTCTGAATAAATATCTAAAAAATAAAAAGGAGTATCACAGAAGTTTTAAAGTTGCGAAACTAGGACATAAGTTAGCAGAGAAAAAACTAGGAAACGTTTTGGAAGAAGAGGATGAAGAGAAGATTCTAAAACGCTGGGAGTCTGAAAAAATAGAGAAGTTTATTATCTTTTCTGGAAACTGGATTCCAGTGATAGAGGACTATCGAAAACGAGCCAAGGATGAGAGCAGGCTTAAGGCAATCGTGGTACATATGGACATCGGAACAGCGCCATCTTGGAAACATTTTGACAATGCAGATCATTTCTACAAAGAAATCCTGCCTATTGATGAAATGGGTGTTCAATTTTTATTTGAGGTACCCCGTAAAGGAATAAAACAAGATGTTTCCAAGGGGGAAAAGATATTTTTCATACACGGCGGCGGCTGGGGTATGGGCGACTACCGTGAAAGAAAAAGCGAATTACAGGAAGCAATTGATTGTAAAGTGATTGAACTGGCACATGCGAAAGAAGAAGTGAAAGAAGAAAAGAACACAACCTATTATTTGCTGGATCCTGAATGGAAGCCATGGGAGCCAGATGAACATGGTGAGTATTCATTTCCTTCCATGCGAAACGGAGAAACCAATGAAAGATTAGATAATCAGAATATGAAGGCACTTTTAGACATTTATCAGCCTTGCACAGCAATTATCAGCAAACCAGGTGGAGGCACAGTGAATGATGCCATCTTGACAGAGACACCAGTGGTTTTCATTGAGCCAGTAGCAGAACACGAGCGAAAAAACGAAGAAGTTTTTGAAAAGCTTGGGTTGGGCATATCTTTTACGAAATGGAGAGAAACAGGATTTTCCGTTGATGTATTAGCGGACATTCAGGAGTCGATTCGCAGGAATAAAGCTGGTAAACCGGGGCTCGGAGCCTATATTCAATCATTGTTAAAAGGAGAATAATAGTATGATACAGCCAAAAACAACAAAAAAGTTTTCGAAAAATGAAATGGCAATAGTGGCAAAAGCTGCTAAAAATATGTCTATTGTACAGAAGGGGTTAAAAGAAAATATTGAGTTTTCTACAGAGTTACCTTTAATCGTTGGCTTTAAACTGACCAATCGCTGCAATCTAAGATGTAAGACATGTTATGAATGGAATGAGCAGGGGTATCACCATAACATGAGTGAGCAGATGAAGAATCAGGACCTAGATCCAGAACTGTTTGATAAAGTTATGAGAGAGACACAACCTGTTAAATCCAATATATATCTATGGGGTGGAGAACCACTTTTTCATAGCGAGTTTTCGAAACTGTCTTATGTATTGGAAAGAGAAAAACGTATTACCGCTATGTGTACCAATGGAATCCTGATTGATAAGCGAATGGATGATATTCTTCGTTTTGATCATAACTTAGAGCTGCTAATTGCAGTAGATGGTTTTGAAGAAGAAAATGATGGAATTCGTGGAAAAGGGAATTATCAGAAAGTAATAAACAATATTAAAACTTTGCTGGAAATGCGTAAAAAGGGTGAGTTCCATGGAAAGATATCCATCCATTGTGTCTTAAGCGGAAGCATGGTGGATAAAATGTATGATTTCTTAGAGTACATGGAAGAATTAGGTGTCGACTATGTCATTGTATGTTTTCCTTGGTACATATCGGAAGATACACAAGATAGAATGGATCGATATTATGAAGAACATTTCGGAACATGCAACAATTCCGTTGCCAGCTGGCATGCGTTCAAATTCAAATATCCAGAGGGAGAATATGAAAAAATATTTGCTGCACACAAACGGATCTCCGAAAGAGTATGGAAGAATCAGGTTAAGTTCCAGCCAAATCTTGAACTGGACCAAATTGTACCATTTTTAGAGGATAAGAATGTAGTTCAAAATACATACTGCTGTTATTCCGTTGCAGATCGTATGGAAGTACTTGCAGATGGAACTGTTACTACTTGTAAGCATTTTCCCTAGTTTGTTGTGGGCGATTTACATAAGAATTCGGTAATAGAAATCTGGAAAAATGAGGATTACAATAAGATAAGAAGAACCATCCAGTGTGGAAATATGCCAGTCTGTACAAAATGCAATAACCTTTATTTACATGGAAGAAAACAGGAAAAGGAGAGTTAAAACATACGATGGCAGGGATACAAGTAAACGGATTAACAAAGCAGTTTTTTTACTCGAAAAAGGAAGTGGGAATGAAAAATTCCTTTAAGAAACTTTTTCACGCAGAGAAAGAAATGAAAGAAGCAGTGAAAGACCTTTCTTTTGAAGTGGAACAGGGAGAAATCGTCGGATTTTTAGGTCCTAATGGAGCTGGAAAAACGACAACATTAAAGATGCTTTCGGGCATTTTATTCCCGACAAATGGTACGGCTTCTGTTTTAGGATATACACCTTGGGAAAGAAAAAATGAGTTCAAAAGACAGATTTCAATTGTGTTAGGACAAAAAAACCAGCTTTGGTGGGACTTGCCAGCCAATGAATCTCTATATCTAAACAAATGCATCTATAAAATCAGTGATCAGGATTACAATAAAATACTAGATGAATTGTGTGAAATTTTAGATGTGAAAGAACTATTGAAAGTTCAAGTTAGAGAACTTTCCCTAGGTGAGAGAATGAAAATGGAGCTGATTGCAGCATTGCTTCATCAGCCAAAAGTTCTTTTTTTGGATGAGCCGACTATTGGATTGGATTTAATTGCACAGAAAAAGATTCGAGAATTTCTAAAAATCTATAATGAAAAACAGCAGACAACTATTTTATTGACAAGTCACTATATGGATGATATCGAAGACCTATGTAACCGAACCATCGTAATTAATCATGGTATGCTCGTTTATGATGCGAGTATCCATGATATCAACCAGAAGTTAAACAATCGGAAAATAGTATCGTTTCAGTTTAATGAACGTGCTGACTGGTCAAGCCTTTCAAAATTTGGAGAATTAAAGAAAGTAAACGAATTTGAAGTCCAGCTGGAAGTTGGCCGCGATGAGTTGCAGGATGTGGCTTCCTACATATTAAAACAGTATAAAGTAAAGGATTTTAACGTAATGGATATTCCATTGGAAGAAAGCATTGAAAAAATATATCGGATGGAGGGCATGTGCCTATGATGATATATAAACAGGCATTTTCCTTAGGAATGCAAAAAGCAATGCGTTACCGCGTGAATTTTTGGATGGATATGGTGAGTTTTATCTTTCCGCTTTGCATCCAGTATTTCATGTGGACAAGTGTGTATCATTCGTCTGCAAATAAGATAATTTTTGGATACACATTAGGACAGATGTTATTATATGCTGTGTTTGCGGCGATAACATCAAGGCTTGTTTCCATTAGTTTTGTAGGAGAAGTAAACAATGAGATCAAACAGGGTGGATTTGCA
The DNA here is from genome assembly GCA_002297865.1 of Lachnoclostridium sp. UBA739. Next base: position 34,931 of record DBKX01000394.1, on the reverse strand, counting down.
AAATATCTGGTACGGCCAGTTCGCTTTCTGCCATATCAAGGAGCCTGTTTCCTAGGAGAAAAGATTATGAACCTCATATTTGCCACGCTGTTAATGGTTCTCATAGGGGGAGTGTTTGCTCTAAGATATTCTGTGCAGTTTACCGCCTTGCAATTTGTTCTGTATTATGCATCACTTATTCTGGCAATGGTGTTAAATTACCTCATCTACATCTGCTTTTGCGCTGCTGGATTTTGGTTAAAAGATGGCTCTGGTGCAGTATTTATTATGACGCTGGTTGGAAATATTGTAAGTGGAGGAATATTTCCTATTGATATTTTCAGCAGGAAAATACAGTTCTGTTTAAAGATACTGCCATTTTCCTATACCACATACTTTCCAGTATCCATCATCAATGGAAATGTAAACAGACAGGGAATGTTAACTGGGTTTGGCATGCAGGTAATCTGGATAGGGATTATGTGCCTGATAACAACAGCAGTCTGGGCGAAAGGTGTAAAGAATTATACAGCAGTTGGAGGATGATTTAGAAGAGGAGATATGATATGAATATAAAAGATTATATCCAATTGTACTTTCATATGGTAAAGTATAATATTATGGCACAAATGGAGTATAAAATTAATTTTTTCCTTTCTGTCCTGACAGAGGTGGGTTTTTTGCTGGCGAAAAGCTTGTACATAATTGTAGTCTTTTCCATTGGACTTTCCATCAATGGAGCGTCACCAGACCAGATTCTGATGTTCATTGGTTCGTACACAATTATTACAGGAATCATGGATTCGATCTATTATCCTAACCTTGCATCGATTCCTGGGTATATTCAGAATGGAGAACTTGATATTTATCTTACCAAGCCGGTTTCCTGCCAGTTTTTATGTTCCTTTCGGAAGTTTGACATTGGGTTAGGAATTCCAAATGTTCTGGCAGGTGTTATTATGGTTGTGATTTCTTGGTGCAGAACAGCAACACCAGTAAGTGTTGTCAATATTTTGGGTTACCTGTTTTTTACCCTCGTTGGGTGTGTGGTTACGTACCCTTTGCTTATCATACCTACAACATTGGCATTTCGTCTGGTGCGTGTAGATGCTTTGCAGAATATTATATTTGCATTATGGGATTTTAATAACATGCCAATGACTATATATCATAAAAGTATGCAGCGTGTCGGAGTTTTTCTGATCCCAATTTTTTTAATTACCAATTTTGCACCTATGTTTGTGTTTGGATTGCTTCCCAAAACCTATATTGTGTATGCAATCCTTGGAATGCCAATTTTTGTAGCTGCTTCAGTCATTGTGTGGAATAAGGCGATTCGTGGGTATTCCAGTGCAAGCAGCTAGAGGAGGGAGGAAAAGATGAAAAAGATACTACCACTTGCAGAGCCGGTGATTGACTCATTTGCCGGTTATGCTGCAATGAATCATATTGTGTTACAAGAGGAAAGTGGTCAAAGCTGGTTTGTACAGAATTTCTTTAAACCCATTGTTCTGTATCCTGAATCGTATGAATATGTATGTTTTGATTATCTCAATATGGATACGCTGCATTTGTCTTCTTGTGCCAGTTTTCAGCCAGAGAGTTATGTGAACTGGCCAGTTGATACATTTTCCATACCAGTTTCTATGATTGGGGCAGAAGAGTTCTTAGACTTTGTGAAACGACAGATTGAGGATGAGTATTATGTGATGGTCTACTTAAATTGGATGTATTTACCAAGGTACGGATACACAGGCAATGGTACCCATGAAATATTTATTTACGGGTACGATGATGAAAAAGAGGAGATATATACAACAGGTTATCTGCCGGGAAAGACCTATCAGAAGCTTACACATTCTTATCAGGAAGTAAGGGAAGCATATGTGCATATGGACGTATTCTGGCATGGAGGAATATTAGAACATATGAATGCACATCTAAACAGAGATCTGAATAAAATCTGCTTATTGAAAAAGAAGTATTCCTTTCAGTTTCAATTTTCGATTCAGACTTTTCTTAAGGACTTAAAACAATATCTCCATGTAGAAGAGGTGAACTTTGGAGTCCAGTTTGCGATTTGTTTTACAGACGAAAAACAGAATATGGCTCATGGAAACCAGTTGTATGATGTGTATGCAAACTATATGAGAAAGTGCTGTGAAGGACAAGAAACGATTGATTTGACGACACCGTATGCCATTTACAATCATATGGAAGGTATGTTGTACAAAATAAAGTATATGCTTAAAAAGGGATATAGTAAGGATAGCAGTCTCGAAGAAGATTACGAGAAAGTTGTAAAGGCAGGAAAAGCGTTTCTATTTACGGCTATGCATTATATCCAGCAAATTGAATCGAAGAGAAAAATCTCGAAAGAGTCAGGAATAAAAATGCAAAATCAGCTGCTCCATGTGAAAACAGAGGAAGAAGTGATATTACGAAAACTCTTAAGTCAGCTTGTGGAGAAACAATACGAATAAGATGGTATAAGGACATATTATAGCTCACATAATAAATATTGATTTTACTTATACCACGTATTATAGTATGATAGTATTGTAATAATGATAAATATACAAGTAATAGGAGGAATTGAAATGGTAACAGCTATTGTAGGAGCTAACTGGGGTGATGAAGGAAAGGGTAAAATCACTGACATGTTAGGAGAAAAATCCGACATAATTGTACGTTTCCAAGGCGGAAGTAATGCAGGACATACAATCANNATTAACGATTATGGTAAGTTTGCATTACACTTACTTCCATCAGGAGTATTTTATAATCATACAACAAGTGTAATTGGTAATGGTGTTGCATTAAATATTCCATACTTATTCCGTGAAGTAAAAGAAATTGAATCGAAAGGCGTTCCTGCTCCAAAGATTAAAGTATCTGAAAGAGCACAGATCTTAATGCCATACCACATTCTTTTTGATGAATATGAAGAAGAAAGATTAGGAAAGGCATCCTTTGGTTCTACAAAGTCTGGTATTGCTCCTTTTTATTCTGATAAATATGCGAAGATTGGTTTCCAGGTTTCAGAGTTATTTGCTGGGGAAGAATTCCTTCGCGAGAAAATTCATAGAGTGGCAGAGCAGAAAAATGTTATCTTAGAGCATTTATATCACAAACCAGCTCTTGATGAAGACGAGTTATACAATACGTTAATGGAATACAAAGAAATGGTTGCACCATATGTGTGTGACGTAGCTTCTTTCTTACAAGACGCAATCAAAGAAGGTAAAAACATTTTATTAGAAGGTCAGTTAGGTACTTTAAAAGACCCTGACTTTGGTATTTACCCAATGGTAACATCTTCCTCTACATTAGCATCTTATGGTGCAATTGGTGCAGGTATACCTCCATACGAAATTAAAAATATCGTATGTGTTGTAAAAGCTTATTCAAGTGCCGTAGGTGCAGGAGAATTCGTATCTGAGATATTTGGAGAAGAGGCAGAAGAACTTAGAAAACGTGGTGGAGATGCTGGTGAATATGGTGCTACAACAGGTCGTCCACGTCGTATGGGATGGTTTGACTGTGTTGCTTCTAAGTATGGCTGCCGTATGCAAGGTGCAACAGAGGTTGCATTTACAGTACTAGATGTGTTAGGATATTTAGAGGAGATACCTGTTTGCGTTGGCTATGAAATTGATGGTAAAGTAACAAAGGAATTCCCAACAACGGCAAAACTTGCAAAGGCAAAACCAGTTTATGAAGTTTTACCAGGATGGAAACAAGATATCCGTGGAATCAAAAATTATGATGAACTTCCAGAAAACTGCAGAAAATATATTGAATTTGTTGAGAAAGAAATTGAAACTCCAATCACGATGGTGTCCAATGGTCCAGGTAGAAACGAAATTATAAGAAGATAATGGGATAACACATGGCCGTAATAAAAAATAAAGATATTTTTCTCGTTATTCACCGTTCTCTTAGTATGGTAGACGAGGAGATAATGGAACATGGTAAAGTGGTAGGTTATATTTTTTATAAAATGCTCGATTACCAGAATAAATTTTTTCTACAGGAATTAATTGACTATACAATGATCGGTGTCTTACATGACATCGGTCTGTATAAGTCGCCTGATCAAAAGACAATTCATATTGAAGAAACAAAAAATGTATGGAAACATTCTATCTATGGTTTCTTATTTTTGAAGTATCTGTCACCATTAGGGGATAAGGCAGAAATCGTTTTATATCATCATTTAGATTATTCAAAATACCAGTTAATCTATTCGAAGTACATAGAGATTGCTGAGTATTTAGCATTTGCGGACAAACTTGACATGTTTATGCGTTCAAGTAATGTAGACCGCGATGTTGAATTTTTCGCTAAGCAGTCTGGAGTACAATTTTCGGAGAGAGCAAAACAATTATTTTTAAATGCAGAGAAAAAATATCAGATATTTGAAAATATTAGAAGTGGAGCTTATGAAAAGGAATTGGCTGCACTTTTGAGCAAGAAGTTAATGACTGAAGAGCAGAAAAGAAGTTTTTTGGAGATGCTGATTTATACCATTGACTTCCGTAGCGAACACACAGTAGTGCATTCCTTAGCAACTACTACATTTGCAGTAGAGATTGCAAAGTTAATGCACTTACAGTCTCAGGATATTTATAATATTTACTATGGTGCGTTGCTCCATGATATTGGAAAGCTGGTGACCCCGACTGAGATTCTGGAGGCACCGCGAAAATTATCGGAGAAAGAGATGCATGTTATGCAAGAACATGTTGCTAATTCAGAGAGAATCCTGAAAGGAGCTATTGATGATACTGTTTTGCAGATTGCGATTAGGCACCATGAGAAACTAGATGGAACAGGTTATCATCGTGGACTTACAGGGACAGAGCTGACTACACCACAGCGGATTGTTGCAGTGGCAGATATAATAAGTGCCTTATATGGAAAGCGCAGTTATAAAGGCCAGTTTAATGCAAACTTAATTAAAGAAATCTTAACGAAAGACAGTGAAGCAGGAAAACTATGTCCAAAAGTTGTTGGAGTTGCAGTTAGAAATATGGATCGTTTAATTCGCAACTTTGAGAAGAAGAAAGTAAAGACTATTGGCAATTATATTTTAATTAAAGAACAGTATCAGGAAATTTACAAGAAATTCAAGCAGTTTGAGTTGCCAGAGGAACAAGATGATAGGGGTTAGACATAGAGGTTCAAGATAACATTCTAGAATGGAATTGTTATTTTGAACCCTTTTTGGTAAGATATGTATTAGGGGTTTAACTATGCAGAAAAATGGTTATGCTAAAAAGTACAGTTGACAGATGATAGGAAGGGTAGGGAAAGTATATGAGAATTGCCGTTTTTAGTGATATTCATAGCAATTATGTTGCGTTAGATGCATGTATAGATTATATCAGACAACATAAGGTAGAACAGATTATTTTCCTAGGTGATAATATAAGCGATTGCCCAACCCCGCAATTAACGCTTTCTCGTATCCGAGAATTAAATCAAGATTATAAGACAATACATGTTCGCGGAAATAGGGAAGAGTATTTCATTGATTACGAAGATGGGAAAAGTAACGATTGGACATATTCTTCCTACAAAGGCAGTCTGCTTTATACTTATGAACAATTGAAACATGAAGATATTAGGGAATTTAGGCAGATGGAAAATCATAAAGTTATTCAGTTTGAAGGAATGGATGGACTTAAATTAGTGCATGGATCCCCACATTCCTCTAGAGAATTGCTTCATGCAGGCGGAGATAACACCAATACGTATTTACAGCAGATGCCTGTAAATGTTATGCTTAGCGGTCATACTCATCGTCAGTTTACGTACCGTTACAAAGATAAGCTCCTTGTCAATCCTGGCTCGATTGGTGTTGCAATTGGGAAACCAAGGTCCGCTAATTTTGCAATGCTTGAGTGGAAAAAGGATGGATGGAATGTAGAACTTGTAACCATACCGTTTGATTATGAAAAGCTAAAAAAGCATTTCCTTAGCAGTTCCCTAATGGAAAAGGCAATGTGGTGGCCTCGATGCATTTTGCAATCTATGGAGACGGGTGTAAATGTTGGTCCACTTTGTGCCAAGAAGGCATTTGATTTAGCCAAAGCGGATGAGATTGAGATTGTAGATGGTACAATTCCAGAGAAGTATTGGGATAGGGCGGCAGAGTTAATTGGAGTAAAGAAATTTTCTTTATAGAACAAAGTGTGAGTTCCTCTAACAAAAAGTAAAAGATATGGCTGTTACAACCAAATTCGTATAACAGCCATATCTTTTGCTATTAAGAAAACCCAAATTAATGGAAAGAAATAAACTTATTTCATCATTTCCAGTATAATATTAATCAATTCATCATTCTTCTCTGGTGACATAAAACAGAATCGGAAGAAATGATCACTCAAACCTTCAAATGTAGAACAGTCTCGAATCATAAGTCCCTTTGGAATTGCCGTTTCAAATAAATCAAAAGCAGTCATCCCTTCTTTCAGAATCTCTACTAACACAAAATTAGCGGTAGAAGGATAAACTTTTAATTGGGGACAGCTACGTAATTTAGAACAAAGCCGTTCCCGTTCTGTGGCAATTAAAGTTCTTGTTGCCTCAATATATTCTGAATCCGTAAACATAATCTCACCTGCAATGGAAGCAAGACTGTTAATGGTCCAAGGATTTTTCTTTTCTTTAATTTCTTCTAAGATATTCTGGTTGCTGCATACTGCATAACCCAGTCTTAGTCCAGGAGATGCGAAAAATTTTGAGATACCACGCAGCACTGTTGCGTTATCAAATTCCTTGATTAGAGGAACTGCAGTTACATGAGATAAGTCCTCCACAAATTCTACGTAGGTTTCATCTATAATTACATAGATCCCTTTGGACTTACAAACTGTTAAGATACTACGCATCTCTTCAGTAGTTAGGGTTGTGGATGTTGGGTTATTGGGATTACAAAGTATCAGTAAATCAAGGTCACTTGACAAATGCTTGTTAATATCTTCAGTAGGAAGTTTGAAATCAAGTTCCTTCTTTAAAGCATAGTATTCAAATGTTCCACCACACAATGTAATCTCACGTTCGTATTCCGAATAAGTGGGAGCTAACAAAAGTGCCTTTTTGGGAGAAATGATACTGATGAAGTTTGATATCAATTCAGTAGAACCATTCCCAACCATAATATGTTCTTTGTCTGCATTAATGTAGGCAGCGATACTTTCTCGAAGAGAAGTATACTCCCGATCTGGGTAAGTTGTAATCGCATCAATGTGGTTTGCTAATGTTTCTCTTAGTTTATAGGAAACGCCAAGAGGATTTACATTGGCAGAAAAACTGGTAATATTCTCCTTTTTTATGTGATAGATTCGTTCTATTTTTTCTAAATCACTTCCGTGAAAATGTTCTTTTTGTTCGACTACCTGATTGCCATCGTGACTAGAAAGTCCGTTCTGTTTTTGCATAGTACTCGCCCTTTTCCTTTTCTTTTTTCGTATTCAGTGTTATAATCTTCTATTATAGTCGTTTTTTACGAAAAAGCAAGGAGACATGTAATGAAAGAAAAATTAACGAAGTTTTCAAGAGGTATGTTTCAGTATGAGAGACAAGCCCTTTTGTTTTCCCAGGAGTCTATTGAACTTGGTATAGAGTCAGGCAAAATCTACGAGGGAAGTCTAAAGATTTCGACCAAAAGCCATATACCAATAAAGGGGATTCTTTCGAAGACAGATCACTTTTTAAAACTTTCAGAGACATCCTTTTCTGGAACGGAAGTAACGGTACCGTATACGTATGATGCGACTGAGTTGCCAGCGGGAGAAACACGTACTGGTTCTATTTTGGTAATCAGTAATTGTGGTGAGTATGAGATACCAGTGGTCGTAAAAGTAGAAGCGCCATATTTTTTGACTGAGTTAGGAAAGATAAGAGATCTGTTTCAATTTGCGAATCTGGCAAAACAGGACTGGCTTAGTGCTGTTAAGATATTTAAGTCGGATCAGTTTGTTAAGAAGCTGCTTTGCCATGATTCCAAAACGGAAGTGTTATATCATGGTTTAATGAAGAGTATATCCACCAGCCATGCAATGGAAGAGTTTTTAATATCCATACATAAGAAAGTAAGGATTAATCTTACGTTGGATAAAACTTCGATTGAATACAGTAATGTTTGTGAATCCTTACAAGACCGCATTGTTATCTATAAAGATAACTGGGGTTATACAGAGATACGTGTAGAGGCAGATGCAGATTTTATTGAGCCAGAGCATAAGATTATATGGTCGGAGAATTTTATTGGTAATAGTTATAACCTTAAGTTCCTTATTAAGAAAGAAAATCTGAAACCAGGTTTGAATCATGGTTCTATTCTATTAAAAACCCCTCATCAGAATTTACGCGTTGAAATAGTAGCGCGGGGAGAAGAACAGCTTGAAGTAAAGCAACAGAATGTTAAAGATTCTATTAATCATCAGGAAAACTTAATTACATTGTCTCAGAACTATCTGAATTTCCGAATGAACCGGATAGCCGCAGAAGATTATCTGCTTCAGATGCGAACACTGCTGAACCAAATGTACGAGAGTGGCGAAACAGAGTATTATTACTTGTTAAAGGCACATCTTGCGGTATCCATTGGAGATATGGATGAAATAAGTGAGTGTTTTAGGTATCTTGATAAATGTAGGGATGAGTGGGAACAAGATGACCCAGAAAAATATGCAGCCTATCAATATCTTATTGCTATGAAAGACCGGGAACAAGATATGATTGAAGTGGCTTCTGGGGAAATTGAAAAACTTTATCAGAAACAGCCAGATAACTGGAAGATTTTCTGGTTTTTTATGAATGTAAAAAGAGAATACATGGAGGAGCCAAGAAAAAGATTTGAGGCTTTGCAGGAACTGTTAAGGAATGGAGTACGCAGCAGAATTATTTATTATGAGGCAAGTGTACTCTACCGAGAGCATCCGGTATTTTTAGCAGAGGTATCCGAAGAGGCATTACCTGTTATGACCTGGATGGTTCGTGAAAATTGCATGTCAGAAGAAGTGAAGCAGCAGTATCTTCTGATGGTTTCAAAGCGGAAGCATTTTTATCCTATCTTGTTTCATAGTCTTGAAAAACTGTATGAGGAACAGGAAGATGCCCATATTTTGCAAGTCATTTTAAGTATACTGATTCGAACCCAGAAAGCTGGAAGAAAGTATTTCAAATGGTATGAGTTAGGGATACAAAAGCAGGTACGTATCTTACAGCTTTATGAATACTATATGTATTCTATGGAAGAGGACATTCATACAGTACTTCCAGAAAGTGTAGTAACCTATTTTTCTGTAGATTGTACACTAAACGAAAAGAAGAGAGCTTTTTTATATGCAAATATTGTGGAAAATTGGGAAAAATACGACAAGGTAGTCTTGGAAGGGTACGAAGAGGCTATTCACCAGTTTGCCAAAAAGGAATTAGAAAAAAGAGTTATTAATCGTAACCTGGCGATTTTATATGAAGAACTGTGTACAAGCGAAGCTTTTGATGAAACAGTGAAAGCAAATCTTCCATATGTAATGTTCCAGCAGGAAATACGTTGTGAGAATCCAGATATCATAGGAGTAGCTGTTGCCCATAAAGAAGTAGAAAAAGAAGTTTATACACCGTTAGAAGGTGGAGTTGCGCAAGTTGCAATCTATACAGATACCGCGCAGATATTCTTAGTAGATAGAAAAAACAACCGTTATGCAGCAACAATGGAATATTATGTATCTAAGTATTTGTTTCTAAATGAACTGGCAAAAGAGTGTTTATCCTTTGCAGAGCAGAACGGCATGCTTCTTTTGTATCTATATGAACAAATGGAAACGTATCATAAGTATGCCCAGACTGCGGTGACAATCCGAAAACGAATTCTTATGCTAGATGAATTAAAAACTGCTTTTTACTGGGAATGCTTTGGGAAACTTGTGAACTATTACTATGATACAACTCAGGTTGCATTGCTTGACGAATTATTACAGAATGTAGATTTTTCGTATTTTGATCCAGAAGAACGTGCCAGAATGATGGAACTCTGTATGGTTAGAGGGGTGAATGCTGATTTAGAAGAGCAGTTTGAGCGGTATGGATATGATAAATTATCACCAAAACGATTACTTTCCTATTGTTGCAAACAATTAACTCAGAATCCAGAGCGTCAGATAACGCAGCTGTTTTTAGATATTTGTTATTATGCACTGCTTCATGGAAAAAATGCCAAGCAGACAACCAGTATCTTGTGCGAACATTATGTAGGCAGTTTAGAACAGCTTATTCGCATTTGGAAAGCTTGTAAAGAATACTCCTTAGATTGTGTAGAATTAGAGGAACAGATTGTATCCCAAAGTCTATTTGGCGAGACAAAAAGAAAAGAAGTCGTTACTGTTTTTTATGAATATAACAGCCGTGAACAGAAGGACAAGATGGTTGTAAAGGCATATTTGTCTTATCGGGCATATGAGTATCTTTTGAGAGACGAAGAAATAGAGGCGCCTCTAGTAGAAATTATGAAAGAATTTATTCTATACAATAATTGCAATATTGCAAATCTGGCGTATTTAAAGATTTTAAGCAAGCAGGAACGATTGACTGAGAAAGAACAGGAAACTGCTGAAATACAAGTAGGGCAGTTTGTAAAGCAAGGTATAACATTACCGTTCTTTATCGGATTTAAAAGGCATTTTCCATTGCCTTATGAGATAGCTAATAAGTATTTTGTTGATTATCGCTGTAATGCAAATCGTAAAGTAGTGCTGCATTATGCATTAAATTCAGAACGCTTTAAAGAAGAAGTGATGAAAAACTGTTATCAGGGAATTTATGTTAAGAACTTTGTGTTGTTTCATGGCGATACCTTGTCTTACTATATGACAGAACAGGGAGAAAATTATGAGAAGAGGACAGAAACCATTACCATAAATTATGAAGATGATATGTCTGAAACAGATAGTGAATACAGCTTGTTAAATTCTTTGCTTGTAGCAAAAGAAGTACAGGATAGCAAGACAGTTCTGGAACTGATGAAACGATATATGACAGGGAAAACGATTGTGTCTGAGCAGTTTAAAATGTTGGATTAGGAGGTGTTTATCATAGAAAGACAGAAGTTATTTATCGGCATTGACCTGGGAAATGATTTTTCACAGATAAGTTACTATGATGAAGCACTGTTTGAGCCACGTTCCATTTCACAGAAGGAAGAGGAGGAAGTGTATCTGATTCCAACGGTATTGGCCGCTACCTGTGACAATGGACAGTGGTATTTTGGAGAAGATGCACTGCAGCTTGTAAGAGATGGACAGACTGTGGCGTTAACAGATTTTGTTGATAAAATTGAAAATGGCAGTCCTATCCTCTATTACGATAAGGAATGGGCGCCAGCAGATATTCTAACAAGATATCTGAGAAAATGCTTACATTTAATTATAGTAAAGTTTCCGGCAGGTGGAATAGAAAAGCTCGTCATTACAGTAGTAAAGAAGGAAAAAATACTTGTAGAGGCTATTCTGGAGGCTCTCCATGAATTGGGGCTTGAGAAGGACCGTGTGGCAGTTATCAGCCACCAGGAAAGTTATACTTACTATGCTTTGCGTCAAAAAAAGGAGCTTTGGCTCAATGATGTAGGATTATTTGATTTTTCAGAAAGAGGACTTTTCTTTTACCGTATTTCTATGAACCGCAGGACAATTCCAATAACTGTAGGAATTGAAAAGAAAGATTTCACGAATTTAATGTCCTTTGACATGCTATCTGGAGGAAGAGAAGAGGGCGAATTGGCGTATATGTTCGATGGAATAACGAAAAATGCGCTACACAAGAAGATCGTTTCGACTATTTATGTAACGGGCCGAGGCTTTGAAGGTGATTGGCATAAATCTGTTTTAGAAGGATTGTGTGTTGGAAGAAGAGTGTTTTATGGTCAGAACTTGTATACGATTGGTGCCTGTTATGGAGCAAAAGAACTTGCAGGGGAAGGAAAGCTAGCAGATTATCTTCTATTAAATGAAGAAATGGTACTAGTGGATATTTCTGTAAAAGTATTTGCCAATACCAAATTTGTACCTTACTATCTTGTAAAAGCAGGTATAAACTGGTATGACGTAAATAGTAAGATAGAAATAATTCCAGATGAGGAAACAGAACTGGAATTAGAAGTGTTTGATGTAATGACGCAGCAGAAAAAGACATTTTTACTGCGAATTGATTCAATCGAGGGGCGTCCACGAAGAACAACGATTCTGGAAGTTGGGCTTAAGTTTTTAGAACCAAAAACCTGTGTATTACAAGTGAAAGATAAAGGATTTGGAAATATGTTTCCATCTACGAACCGCATCTGGGAGAAAGAAATTCATCTGTAAGGAGGATTTAGATTGGGTAAATTTATATTATGCAGTGGAACAAGGGCCAAAGAGCCGCTGCGCATAGAAATGACAGATACTGTTTTGTATACCATAGAAGAATTGTGTTATTATCTGTACCAGCATATTTATCTGATTACAGAAGATTTTTTTTCAGATAATGTAATATCATGGCTGGAAGCAGAGACAGGCCAGAAAATTCTTGCAGCTAAACTTAGAGATTTGAATCGCACACAAGGAAGCCTGAAAGATAAAGTTATCTGTGTATTATGCAGTACAGATTTTTACACAGAAAAAGAAATGAAAGAGCTCATTGTGATTATGGACAAGATGGAAGGTCTTCCTCTGATTAAGCGAAGAAAGATGAAAGCCGATATTTATGTCAAATACGAACGTTATCTGTATGCGGCAAGAGAATACGAGACCATATTAAACAGTAAAGATGCGTCTATACTAACACCAGAAGAATATGGCAATCTGCTTCACAATTATGCCATCGTTTTGATGTATATTGGTTCTTTGAAAGAAGCGGCTGTTAAGATGAAGGAAGCCTATCAGTCCAATCAGAATAAAGAATCATTAAAATCGTATCTTTTGATTCTACGCCTAATGGGAAATACAGATAAGATTGATACGGAACAGAAAGATTTTCTTGTTCCAGAAGAGATGCTTTTAAAGCTGGATGAGATTTTTAGAGAGGCAGAATCTATGGAATCAGGTAATTCCTATCATGCATCTTATCAGAAACTTAAAGATGCCAAGAAAAACAGCGATGCCATTAAGTTTTATCGTGAATTAGACGGCATGTTGGAAAAGTGGATATCCGAGTATCGAAATAAAGTGTGTTAAGGGAGAAGTAATGAAGTTTTTTAAGAAGAAAAAGAAGGAAAATGAGTCAGAGTTTGAACAGAAACTTAGTGAACGCCTAAATAATGAAAAAGACCCAGATATTTCTTTGGATAATATAGAGATGGAACTCAGTGAGTCAGAAAAGAAAGTACGGCCAGTCAAATTAGAAAAAAGAGATATGGCTTCAGGTAACAGGGATACCATAGCAGATACTTGTAATCAGATAGCAGAAGCAAAAAAGCAGGTACAAGAAGCTAAGCTAGAGTATAAAGCTGTTACAGATTATTTAGCAGATATCCAGAAAATTGATGGTATTGCAGGAAAAGAACGGGAAGAGCTGGAAGATGCTGCACGTAATATTATTACACTGACAAGAGAACGTTCCAAATATCAGACTGCTGATGTAAAGCTAAGCGATGTGCAGTTTCGTAATATTAGCCGCTATGAAGATAATATGCTTCGTGAAATAAAGCAGATGCGAGAAAATGAAGATTATCAGCGAAAGGTGAAAGGAGATCTTAGACAACTGGCTGCAGAAAAGGCAAAACTGGAATTCGAGAAGGATGAAATTATCAGAAGTCAGGAAATCCTAAAAAAACTTGCAGTGTTAGCAGGTTCCTTGATTGTATTACTTGATGTAATCTTTCTTGTATTAACAGGGAAAGACGAGATGAATCTGAATGTTCCGTTTATTCTTTCTATAATATTGGGCGCAGGAATTGCATTTTATATTTTCTATGAATCAAGAAGAAATCGAATTGAAATATTGAATAATAGCAAGAAGCGTAATAAATTAGTTGGTTTGACAAATAGAGTTAAGATTAAATATGTAAATACTCAGAATGCTTTAGATTATGCTTATGAAAAGTTTATGGTAAGTAATTCCATGGAATTAAGTTCTGTCTATGATAAATACGTAAAGGCAAAGCGTGAAGCGGAGCAGTATAGAAGTAATACTGGAATGCTTAATTTTTATAATAATACACTGATAGGTGAACTTAAGATGCATGGATTAAAAGACTGTGATATCTGGATCTATCAGGCAGCCGCGATTATTGATAATAGAGAAATGGTTGAAATTCGTCACCGTCTCAATGAACGACGACAGAAACTTAGAGAACGAATTGATTTTAGCTATGAAGTACAGAAAAGTGGATTATCCCAGCTAAAACTTTGCATGGAAGAGAAACCAGAGTTACAGACAAGAGTCCTCGAAGAGATGACGAAAGCAGAAATTGAGTTTGAATAAGATAACAGAACTTTCCTGTTTAAGAAACAAAGGGCCGTTGCACGAGATAATATTTCGTGCACGGCTCCTTTATTTTTAAAATGTAAATTTTTCTGTTCGTTCTTTTAGAGAGTTGGCTAATTCTATCATTTGTCCACTTTGTTCATTGCATTTGTCTATAATATCCTGTAAGCTTACTACAGTAGCAGAAGTTTCTTGTGTATGAGCAGCATTTTCTTCGGCAATGGTAGAAAGATTCTGAGTTTTTTGATTCAATGCAGTTATTAAATTGGCAATAACAGAAGTTTCAGTTTGGATGAAGCTGATATCTTCAATAACAAAGGAAACTTCCTTGAGTAGATTTTTAAAGTAATCCGAAGTTTCGTTAAGTTTTGTATTCTGTGTTTTAATAACTTCGGAAACGCTATCAATTTCCGATACACTTTTCGCTGAATTGTACGTTAACTGCTTTGTAATTTCTTCAATTTGTTTTGCCATATTAGCGGATTGCTCTGCTAATTGTCTGATTTCATCTGCAACCACAGCAAAACCGTTTCCAGCGTCGCCTGCCCTGGCTGCTTCAATGCTAGCATTCAAGGAAAGAAGATTCGTTTGGGAAGCGATGTCTGTGATGATTTTTAACGCATTGTTGATTTCGGAGACAGAAGAATGAGTGGCATCAGTCATTTTCTTTACTGTCGCAAAAGAAGAAGTAGTCTGGCTGTTAATTGCACTTAACTCATCTAAGGTCTTTTGTGCATAAATACTGCAGTCTTTCATACTTTTCGTACGTTCCTCTAAAGATGATACATTATTTGTTGTTTGTTCGATTGATTGATGGAGATTTACTATGGCAGCATTAGCACTTTGTGTTTCTTCTGCCTGGGACGTTACACCTTGGGCAATAGATTCAACTGCATTGGTGGAATATTGGATGTTTTCGATGATTTCGCTAAAAGACTGTGTAAAATTCGTGGAAAAGGTACTAATATCATCAGCTAAGGAACTTATTCTCTCTAGCACAAGTCGATAAGAATCCCTAACATGGATTGTTGCACTGCTTATGTCGCCAATTTCATCTCTCTGATTTTGATAAGCTGAATTAATTTCAATATTAAGGTTACCATCTGCAAGTTTCATAAGTTCACGTGAAATCTCAGTAAGTGCTTTGGCAACTTTACTTAAAACGATAAAGGAAAGAATAAATATGAGGATAATGGATATTGTTGAGATATTTGTCTGTTGTTTTAGGCTTGACTGATAAATGCGTTTAAAAGAGCTTGTTGGGACTCCTACACACACAGCGCCAATTATTTCTCCAGAACTTGGTTGTTTTAAAGGGGAAAAGTAACAAAAAAGTTTTTCGCTGCTTGTTTGGCTGACGCTTTGGTAAAATGCGCCAGTTTCATTTAAAGTCTGATAGGTACTTTCAGTAATCGGTATCATGTCTTCTTTACTTGAAGAAGTTATACATTCTGTTCCATAATAGAGTTCAATGTTAACTTTAGAATCTTTGCTGATTGAATTAAGCTGCTTTTCAATAGTGGAAAGTTCTTTATCACCTTTATAAAAGGTATTGTTGTCTTTTATGTAGTCACCAGTATTTCCGGCATCTAATAAGTTTTGTAAAGAGGATGAAACAGTCAACAATTCCTGCATATACATTTGTTTCACAATTTTTTTACTAATTTCAAGACCTGTATAATTTAGAGGAGCTGACATAACAAGAAAGGATGTGAGAACAAGAAGTGATAACTTAACTGAGATTTTGACATACATTTTCTTTTGGGATTTCATTAATCATACCACCTTTTTTTAATAGTATTACACTGTTGATAGTATGGGTCAGAAAATCTGTCAATCGTAATGTAAAAACTAGAATAAAGGTATTTTACTACAAAACAACGAAAAATGCAAATAAAAATCGAAAAAGGTAAAAAGTAAAAAAATTAAATTTGTATTCCATTTAGAAAAAATCTTGACATTTTTTAAGAACTTGACTACTATATTAATTAACTATGAAAAATGTAGTGAAAGAGAAGAGTAGATTTGTAACCTTTAAAGAGAGTTCTGTTCCAGGCTGAGAGACAGAGTAAGAAGTGCAGATTGAAGGTAGCTCTAGAACAGTATTCTTGAACGGCAAGGGTAAGCCTGCTCATTAGAGAATAACGGTTTGCCCCGTTAACGGCTTTAGAGGTGAATTGATTCACGAATAAAGGTGGTACCACGATTCTTCGTCCTTTGGCGTAGGATCTTTTTTTATGCCAAAAATCTTTATTGGTGATAAATATCCATAGAAGAAACGTTCACTTAAAACAGTTCAAATGTGAAAAAGCAATAAGAAAAAAAGGAGATATGTTATGAGTAAAGAATTAGACAAAACATATAATCCCCATGAGATAGAGGGCAGATTATATGATAAATGGATTGGAAAGAAATATTTTCATGCAGAAGCAGATCGAAGCAAAAAACCATTTACCATTGTGATGCCACCACCAAATGTAACAGGTAAACTTCACATGGGCCATGCACTTGATAATGCATTACAGGACACATTAATCCGTTACAAAAGAATGCAGGGTTACAATGCGTTATGGATTCCTGGTACAGATCATGCAAGTATTTCAACAGAAGTTAAAGTTACAAACAAATTAAAGGATGAAGGAATTGACAAGTACGAACTTGGCAGAGAAGGATTCTTAAAAGCTGCTTGGGAATGGAAAGAAGAGTACGGTGGTACAATTACAAGCCAGTTAAGAAAAATCGGTTCTTCCTGTGACTGGGACAGAGAACACTTTACAATGGACCCAGATTGTTCCGCAGCAGTAGAAGAAGTATTTATTCGTTTATATGAAAAAGGATATATTTATAAAGGCTCCAGAATCATTAACTGGTGTCCAAAATGCTGTACTTCCATCTCAGACGCAGAAGTGGAACATGAAGAGCAGGCAGGACATTTCTGGCACATTAAGTATCCAATAGTTGGAACAGATGAGTTTGTTGAAATCGCTACAACAAGACCAGAAACCATGTTAGGTGATACAGCAGTAGCAGTTCATCCAGATGATGAAAGATATAAACATTTAATTGGTAAGAAGGTACTACTTCCAATTGTGAATAAAGAAATTCCTGTTGTTGCAGACAGCTATGTAGATAAAGAGTTCGGAACCGGTGTTGTTAAGATTACACCAGCTCATGACCCTAATGACTTTGAAGTTGGAAAACGTCACAACTTAGAAGAAATCAACATTATGAACGACGATGCTACTATTAATGAAAAAGGTGGCAAATATGCAGGCCTTGATCGTTACGAAGCGAGAAAGCAGATCGTAGCAGAGTTAGATAGCCTAGGATTATTAGTTGAAGTAGAACCTCATTCACACAATGTAGGTACGCATGACCGTTGTGGTACAACAGTAGAGCCATTAATTAAACAGCAGTGGTTCGTTAAGATGGAAGAGATGGCAAAACCAGCTATCGCTGCATTAAAAGAAGGAAGATTAAAATTTGTTCCAGAACGTTTTGATAAGACATACCTTCACTGGTTAGAAAATATTCGTGACTGGTGTATCTCCAGACAGTTATGGTGGGGACATAGAATTCCAGTTTACTACTGTAAAGACTGTGGCGAAATGATGGTTGCAAAAGCAGCAGATAAGCCTTGTACTTGTAAAAAATGTGGTTCTGATAAGATTGTACAGGATGAAGATGTTCTTGATACATGGTTCAGTTCAGCATTATGGCCATTCTCAACACTTGGATGGCCTAAAAAGAGCGAAGATTTAGATTATTTCTATCCTACAGACGTATTGGTAACAGGATATGATATTATCTTCTTCTGGGTAATCCGTATGGTATTCTCAGCATTAGAACAGACAGGAAAAGAACCTTTCCACACAGTATTAATCCACGGTTTAGTTCGTGATTCTCAAGGACGTAAGATGAGTAAGTCTCTTGGAAATGGTATTGATCCACTGGAAGTAATCGACCAGTACGGTGCTGACGCATTACGTTTAACCTTATTAACAGGTAATGCACCAGGTAACGATATGAGATTCTATTTTGAAAGAGTAGAAGCAAGCCGTAACTTTGCTAATAAAGTATGGAATGCATCTCGTTTCATTATGATGAACTTAGACAAAGCTGACGTACCAGATGAGATGGATTTATCTAAGCTTACACAGGCAGATAAATGGATTTTATCTAAAGTAAATTCTTTAGCAAAAGAAGTAACAGATAATATGGATCACTTTGAACTTGGTATTGCCGTTCAGAAGATTTATGACTTTATCTGGGAGGAATTCTGTGACTGGTATATCGAAATGGTAAAACCAAGACTATACAGTGATACAGATGAAACTAAGACAGCAGCATTATGGACATTACAGAAAGTATTAATTAATTCCTTAAAATTATTACATCCATATATGCCTTTCATTACAGAAGAAATCTTCTGTACCTTACAGTCCAAAGAAGAGTCTATCATGGTTTCTGAGTGGCCTGTATTTGAAGAACAGTATCATTTTGAAGCAGATGAGCATGCAGTAGAAATGATTAAAGCAGCAGTTAAGGGTATCCGTAATGTGCGTGCAGAAATGAATGTTCCACCAAGCAAGAAAGCAAAAGTTATCGTTGTTTCTGATAGCGAAGACATCCGTAACGTATTCGAAACAAGCAAAGTATTCTTTGCTACATTAGGATATGCTAATGAAGTAGTAACACAGGCTGACAAAGCAGGTATTGCAGATGATGCAGTATCAACTGTAATCCATGGTGCTACAATCTACATTCCATTTGATGAATTAGTAGATCGTGAAAAAGAAATTGAGCGTCTGACAAAAGAAAAACAGAAGTTAGAAGGCGAAATCAAACGTGCAACGGGTATGTTAAACAATGAAAAATTTACAAGCAAAGCACCAGCTGCAAAAGTAGAAGAAGAAAGAGCAAAACTTCAAAAATATACAGATATGTTAGCTCAGGTAGAAGAGAGGCTTACAAATCTAAATAAATAAGATATCATAGAACTGGAATGGGACTTGTACTCATTCCAGTTCATTACTAAGAGACATTTGGTGAAATCTTGCAGTATTTTCGTGTAAACTGTAGGAAACGAAAGGTTTATAGCAATAGAAAGAATGAAAAAGGTATTGATTTTTTAAATGTTTAAAGTTATGATGTTATTTAGATATTTCTGACAATTATAGAATAAACCGTGAACATTAGAGTTTACGTATTTGGAGGTTCCAATGATTAATTTTGATGATGAATTGGCTAAGTTTCAGCCAAGCCTTGATGTGGATCAGGCTGAAGAAGCAATTAATAGAAATGATTTAACCGATGTGACTGACATTTTGAAAGAAATTATGAAAGAAATGAAAAAGTAGCAAATAGTTGCAAGCAGCTATTTGTTACAAGAAGTTTGCATAAAGGTTCAAGGAGGGTATTATGCATTGTCCAAAGTGCAATAGTGATCTATCCTTTAAACAGAAAAATTGCGATAGATGCGGCGAAGATTTAACAACATATAAGAAGATTGTAAGTGGTTCTAACAGGTTCTATAATGATGGTCTAATGAGAGCCAGAGTAAGAGATTTATCTGGCGCAGCTGTTTCATTAAGAAAGAGCTTAGAACTTGATAAGACAAATACAAATGCTAGAAATTTATTAGGTCTGGTTTACTATGAAATGGGAGAAACTGTTGATGCATTAAGTCAATGGGTAATCAGTAAGCATTTTCAGGCAGAGCGAAATGATGCAGATTTTTATGTGAAAGACTTACAGCAGAATCCTGCAGCACTAGAAACCATTAATCAGACAATTAAAAAATATAACCAGGCTCTAAGTGCAGCAAAACAGGGAAATGAAGACTTGGCAATTATTCAGTTAAAGAAGGTAACTAGCCTAAATCCTAAATTCTTGCGTGCGCAACAGCTTTTGGCTTTGCTTTACATGAAGCAGGGCGAAAACGATAAAGCTTATAAATGCTTGAAAAAGGCAATGAAAGTGGATATCAATAACACTACAAGTGTTCGCTACATGAATGAAATCAAGAAGGTTAGACCAGAAAAAGAAGTCAAGGAACAAAAAGAAGAACGTACAGTGGAGCGAGTAAATCCAAAATCAGTTGGTTCTTTTAGTTCAGTAGACAAATTCCAAGACGATAAACCAAATATTTGGGTTTTTGTAAATTTAATACTAGGAGCAATCATTGGTATAGCATTTGCTTATTTCTTAATTGTTCCAACAGTGAAGAAGAGCGTGGCATCTGAATACAAAGCACAGATTCAGGAGCAAACAGATTTCGCCTCTTCAAAAGATACGAAGATTGATTCATTGAATAAAAAAATTGAAGATTTGAATGGACAGTTAGACAAAAAGGATGATGACATTAAAAATCTTAAGGATCAAATGGTAGATGAAGCAGTGTACGACAGTTTATTCGAGGCAATTACGTTATACCAGCAAGGCCAGAGAACACAAGCCGCCCAGAAACTTTTAGATGTCAATGAAAAGAACCTGACTAGTGAAAAAGCGAAAGAGTTTTACAATACAATTAAAGAAGCTACGTTTGTCAATGCTTCTAGAGAACTGTATAACCAAGCGAAAGTAAAATATAATGTTGGCAACTACACAGAGGCAAAGCCTTTATTTGAAAGTGCAATTAAGCTTAACAAAGAGAATGTAGATGCTTACTATTTCTTGGCACGTGCTTACGAAAAGAGTGGCGATACAGCTAAGGCAAAGAAATATTACAACAAAGTAATAAAAGATTTTGCAGATTCATATCGTGCGAAAGAGGCAGAGACTAAATTAGGATACCTTGGAGAATAGAGGAACCGTACAAAAGAAAAATACCTTATTGATAGGCCAATAAGGTATTTTTTTTCATCTATATAAGTAAAATTTTGACAAAGAAGGGAAATAAAGTTGAGAACAGAAAATAAGCTGGAAACAATTTTACCAATGATTAAGGATAACGGTGCTACTTATCGTGTGAAGAACCATTGTTTAATTGTGGAACTTGGAAGTGACCTGGATCATCATGTATCCATCCAAGTGAAAGAACATTCAGACAGGATCATCCAAACGGGAGATATTCGCCATGTTATTTTTGATTTTAGTAAGTCCAGTTTTATGGATAGTTCCGGAATTGGTGTGATTATGGGACGTTACAAACAGGTTAAGTATACAGGGGGAACATTAGCTGTAACGGGAATTACACCACCAGTTGACCGAATTCTTAAAATTTCAGGTCTTTATAAGATTATAGAGAAATATGAAACTGTAAAAGATGCGATGCAGGCATTTTAGTAAAGGGGAGGATAGGGAAATGAACGATACCAACGAAATGAAAATAGTGTTTGACAGTAAGTCACAAAATGAAAGTTTTGCAAGAGTTGCAGTTGCTGTATTCGTTGCACAGCTGGATCCAAATATGGAGGAACTGTCAGACATTAAAACAGCCGTCTCAGAGGCAGTAACAAACTCCATCATTCATGGTTACGACGGAAAACAAGGCAAAATAACACTTTCTTGCAAGATAGAGGAGAGAAAAATTACCATTGTAGTAGAAGATAATGGATGTGGTATGGAAGATATAGAAAAGGCGATGGAACCGCTGTATACAACAAAACCAGAATTAGAACGATCTGGTATGGGATTTGCATTTATGGAAGCATTTATGGACGACTTATCGGTTGTCTCAGAAGTTGGGAAAGGAACTAAAGTTACGATGATCAGAACCATTAAAGGCAGTGGCTTAAAGTCGTAAGAAGGAGGGTGGTTATGGATACGCTCGAATTAATAAAACGGTGTCAGGACGGTGATAAGGCAGCTAGAGAACAGCTTGTGACCGAAAATATCGGTCTTGTCTGGTCAATCGTCCGCAGATTTGCGAATCGTGGATATGAAATGGAAGATCTGTTTCAAGTAGGCAGCATTGGCTTAATCAAAGCAATTGATAAGTTTGATACCAGCTTTGAAGTGAAATTCTCAACCTATGCTGTTCCGATGATTACTGGTGAGATAAAACGTTTCCTAAGAGATGATGGCATGATTAAAGTAAGCCGTACGTTAAAGGAAACATCCTATAAGGCCAGAGTTGCAAAAGAGGCGTTAAGTATTGAGTTAGGGCGCGAACCAACAATCGAAGAAGTAAGTGAGAGAACCGATATTTCAGTTGAAAACATTGTAATGTCAATGGAAGCAGGTGCTGAAGTAGAATCCCTCTATAAAACCATTTACCAAGGGGACGGAAATGCAATTTATCTCATTGATAAATTAGAAGAATCCAAAGATGAGAATCAGAATATGGTGGACAGGCTGGCACTGTATGATATTTTGAATTCATTAGAAGAAAAAGACAGAAATATTATAAGACTCCGCTATTTCATGAACCGAACCCAGACGGATATTGCCAAAGAACTTGGCATATCCCAAGTACAGGTTTCTCGAATAGAAAAGAAAATTTTAAAAGCAATGCGAGAAAAACTGGCATAAATAGAATGAAAAAATTGGGATGTAAAATTTGTATAAGTTCGTACAAAATAATCCAAAATAGTAATTGTAAAGCATTAGTTAATTAGGCTAATGCTTTTTTCATTAGCTTAAAAGTAATACCATTACACTTTGGTTTTACAGGAGGAATGTACATGAAAAGTAAAGTATTCGTAGCGTTGCTTTCGATGGCACTCATTACAATCGTTTTAGTATGCTATTTTAACTATGATGGACCAAAAAATGTCATGTCAGGAGGAACCTTAGTATCAGCTCAGATGGACATATGAAGCAGCTCTATTTGTCGATTCCTCAACGCATTCAATTAGACTTCGATGAGGTACGGCTTGGAGATATTGCCCAAGTGATTGCGGATGACAAAGAACTTGCAGAAAAAGTAAAAAAGCTTGTTCTTTTTCAATTTGGGCAGAAGAAAATGGAGATTCGCGGNNATTGTGGAGATTATTGAACTCATCACAAAAAAGTACGGGAATCTTAACATAGTAAATCTGGGTGAGACAGAATTCATTATTGAAAGAGTAGAACAAAAAAGACCAAACCAGTTTCTGGAATATGCGAAAGTTGCAGTGGTATGTGGTATCGTGTATATTGGTTCTGCATTTTCTGTTATGACATTCAATGAAGACGGCTGTGTCCGGGATTTACTGGATATGCTTTACTTATCCGTTATGGGTAAACCTCATGAAAAAGGTTCCGTGGTAGAAATAGCTTATAGTCTAGGTATCACATTAGGTATTCTTGTTTTTTACAACCACATATTCCGTAAAAAGAAGGCAAAAGATCCAACCCCAATTCAGGTGGAAATGCGCCAGTATGAGATGGATGTAAATGAAACGATAATTATTAATAATGACAGGGAAGGTGGTTCCTGATATGTGACTGAAATATATTTTCTTAGTTCTGTTATGCTTTGCATCCGGTTTGACTGTTGCAACCGGTATCTTCGCTTTTCTTGCAAAGCTTGGTGTGATCCCAAGGCTCATTGCAAGAACCAACACTGCAAAGCATACTGCATTATTTGAAAATGGAATTATTATTGGTGGAAGTCTTGGGAATATCTATTCTCTTTGGCAGTTTAAAATCCCAGTGGGAATGGCAGGACTTGTTCTTATCGCTTTGTTCTGCGGCATCTATATTGGGTGCCTTGCAATGGCGATTGCTGAAACATTAGATGTCATTCCTTATTTTATTAGTCGTTCGAAACTGAAAAAAGGAATCAGTGCATTAATTATTGCAATAGCATTAGGGAAAGGATGCGGGTCGCTCTTTCAGTTGTTTTTCCACTAGAAAGGGTTACCCACCTTATTATAAATAGTTAGGAAGGTGATAGTGTATGAGCGGAAAAAATGTGACAGCCCATGATGTCATGCAGGAAAAGAATGATAAGCTCAGAGATCAGAAATATAATGATTATGTTTCATCTGTTACACCAAAACATAGCTGGTTTTTAAATCTATGTAAGGCTTTTTTAGTAGGAGGAATTATCTGTGTCTTGGGACAAGCACTGGTATCATTTTATCAGTCTTGTGGATTCGATAAAGAGACAGCAGGACTTTACGAAGTTGTTACTCTTGTTTTGATAAGTGTCTTGCTAACTGGCTTCAACATTTATTCTCCTCTTGCAAAATGGGCAGGTGCAGGAACAGTTGTACCAATCACAGGATTTGCCAACTCGGTAGCCTCAGCTGCAATTGAATTTAAAACAGAAGGTCAGGTGTTTGGTATTGGATGTAAAATCTTTACCATCTGTGGACCTGTTATCTTATACGGTATTACATTCACTTGGTTTTTAGGCCTTATTTATTGGATTTTAAAAATTACAGGTATTGTATAGGAAGGAGGTGCCGAAATGAGTAAACAGAAAATGGTAGGAAAACAAAGTATTGCCTTTCAAAATCCTCCTGTTATTACAGGATATGCATCTATTGTAGGAAAGAAGGAAGGACAAGGTCCTTTAGGTTCCTATTTTGATGTAGTAGATAATGACGCATTGTTTGGTGGTGACAACTGGGAAGATGCCGAAAGCCGTCTTCAGAAAATGACAGCGGATCTGGCAATCAAAAAAGCGATGCTTGCACCAACGGATATTCGTTATATCTTTGGAGGTGATTTGTTAGGACAGTTAATTGCAACTTCATTTGGTATCGTGGATTTAGAAATACCGATGTTTGGTGTATACGGTGCTTGCTCCACTATGGGAGAATCCATGTCACTAGGTTCAATCCTAATAGATGGTGGTTATGCAGATCATGTGGTGGCAATGACATCCAGTCATAATGCCAGTGCGGAAAAACAGTTTCGTTTCCCATTGGAATATGGTACTCAAAGGCCATTAGCAGCCACGTGGACAGTTACAGGAAGTGGAGCAGTTGTTATCTCTAGTCCTGACAAAGCAGATGCAGTGAAAAAGGATGATGCCATTGTTCAAATCAAAGGTATTACAACAGGAAAGATTATGGACTATGGTGTGAAGGATTCCATGAATATGGGAGCCTGCATGGCACCAGCAGCCTGTGATGTTATCTCTCAGAACCTGACAGACTTCAAATTGTCTCCAGCATACTATGATAAGATTATTACAGGTGACTTAGGATATATCGGTCAGAAAATTTTAATTGATCTGCTGATGGAAAAAGGATTTGATATTTCACATAACCATATGGATTGTGGAATTGAGATATATAATGCAGACACACAGGATACTCATGCTGGTGGAAGTGGCTGTGGCTGTAGTGCTTCAACGCTTTGTGGATATATTATGAATAAGTTAAAGACAAAGGAATGGAAGCGAGTTCTGTTTGTTCCAACAGGTGCGTTGCTCTCTACGGTAAGTTTTAACGAAGGAAACTCTGTTCCTGGTATTGCACATGGCGTCATGCTAGAAGTGAAAGCATAGCAGAAACTTAAGAATGGAGGTTAATCATGGATTATGTAAAAGCATTTATTATTGGCGGTTTAATCTGTGCGGCAGTACAGATTTTTATGGACAATACAAAACTAATGCCTGGACGTATTATGGTTATTTTAGTTTGTCTAGGTGCATTACTAGGTGCAATTGGTATTTACGAACCTTTTGCAGAGTGGGCAGGTGCGGGAGCGACTGTACCACTTTGTGGGTTTGGCAGTACGCTGTTTAAAGGTGTAAAGGAAGCTGTAGATGCCAATGGATTTATTGGGATATTTAAAGGCGGATTTACACGAAGTGCGGTCGGTGTGTCGTCGGCGCTGGTGTTTAGTTATTTGGCGTCTTGGGTGTTTAAGTCGAAGATGCAGTAAGGGGTGCCACACAAAATCTATCTCCCTGCATGCCACACAAAATCTAACTCCCTGTTTAGTTGCAGCCCTGCGTTTTACTTTGGCAGGATGTAATTTTGTTGGGGCTGGCTGCAAATGCGCGAATCGTTAGGTTTTGTGTGGCGGTTTTTTGGGCAGACGTTAGGCTTTGTATGGTAAAAATCATATGAAAGAGATAGAGAATATGGTGAAAAAGTATGATTCTAGAATTGCATTATCCGAAATTGAATTATATGAGATATTTGAAATTGAGAATGGAGCTGGAATTCTAAAGAGATATTTTGATGAAATTCAACTGGCAATGCATGAGGATTCTTTATTGGTAAGCAGGTACGAGCAGTTATAGGACTATATTGCGTCCGTGTTATGGAAAACTAAAGATGCATACAAATCGGGGAAAAGGTTTCTTTATGTTTCAACGGATGAGGTGTACGGTGAGTTTTTTATAGAAGAAACGCTAGTAGAACCAGGGAATCCTTATTCAGCTAGTAAGGCAGGGGCGAAAATGCTAGTTAAGGCTTTCGGAAAAACATATGGCATGCCTTCCCATGATGCAGATTTGATAAAGCACTTCAGTAATGGATTGTATTTACAGTGATTTGGGTGCTGCTTTTAATCATGCTATGGGAATGTTGTTTATCATGCTAATTTTCTATTTATATGATAAGATAGATTTGAAGAGTAAAGCAAAATTAACTGATTTTCTAGAGGATTTGCTTGACATTCATAAAGAAAAAAATATAATATTTATTCTGAATTATTCATGGAACCGTTTTCGTAATGAAGTTTGCACCATGAATCTTGAAAAAATGATCCATGCAGCTTGAACTAATCATTTGAGTCTAAAAAAGGGTATAAAATCCCTGTTGAAAGATTTTGAGTAGTTATCCAGCTGTCAAGGTTCGTTAATAGTTGTTATTCCAGCTGTATCTGTAGCTTACTGATATTGGAAAGGGTTTCATAGAACTCATCTTTATAAGGACAGCTGCTACACAGCTTGAATGTTAATATCTTGCTGAATGAATTACTTTTGCAGCAATCTTCAGCAGTTTTAAACGGACGGTATTTATGCGTTGTTTTCGCATATTTGCTGATAACGCCAATCGTCTAAACCAATTAAATGGGTTATAAGCAAGTGCATGTATCTGAAGCCTGTTGGCATTTACAATCCTTGTATGACTGCTTACAGAAACAAAATCAAAGTCAGCTTTACTCTCTTTGATGAAGTTCTCCATCAGCCTTCTTTTACAGTAGAACCTGATTAGGTATTCGGGTGATGAATCCATGTTTGTCACAATAAAGGTGTACATGTAAGTCATCTGATTCTCAGGCTTTTCTACTTTGCAGACAACGCGTCTTGCGTAAGGCCATGTTCCAGCCGGATACATGAATTCGCCATAAGTAGTAGC
>DBKX01000394.1:0-7254 GCA_002297865.1 Lachnoclostridium sp. UBA739 | reverse complement strand
TTGGTGATTTCATCCAGTTCATCAACCAGATACGTTGCTTTTTCACGGAGAATGCCGTTCTCCTTTAGTCAGATGACATAACCGGTGCCGTTTTCTTCGCACTGTTTGTAAAGTTCCGGGGTGGAAAATCCACTGTCACCTCGAAGCAAGAGTTTGATAGATGAATAATCCTCCCGATATTCGTTAAGGATTGGCTGAAGGAAATCTACCATGCCCGTGCAGGAATATTGAGTTCCATCACGAAGTTGTATCTTGATAAGATCTCCGGTTATTTCATCATAGCAGACAAGTGGATGATATCCATTTGCTTGATAATGGAAGTTAAATGCTCAGCCTTCCTGTTTGCCATAAGTATCAAGAAGTGTTGAATCCAGATCAAGAATAATGGCTTCCGGCATCTGGATGCTATAGATTTTCTTTCTAAGGCTTTTGCCTATCGAGAGGAATTACACCAGGGAATCTTCGTCCATTCGATTATGGAATCTTGAAATAGTCGGTTGAGATGCCAATGCATCTTTATTAAGCACTGCTTTGAACACAGGATCATTTGTAAGTTCATCCGAAGTATCATCTTCAAAATAACCTGCAATGATCATATATATAATCGGAAGGAGATTTTCCTTGTCAGTGTGATATCTGAATAATGCAGAATCATTGGTCTTAAATGAGTGACTTAAAAGTCTGTCAATGCCAAGTTTGCTTACGAATTCTTTGATAAGAAGTAAGCCTGCATCGGAGGATAAATCGCCTCCATCAAAATTAATTTTAATCTGTCTATTGCTTTCTAAAGCTAAGGTGTTTACAATATTCATAAAGGGCTCCTTTGTTGTGTTTTGTTAAGACTTTGAACACCTTAATTTTACCACAAATGGATGCTTTTTTTTAATTCACTTGATCGGTGAAATGCAATATTCAGTTAAAATACAGTAACAATGTGGCTTTTAGCCACATTCACAGCGAAGCTGTGAATAATCTAGGATTATGATGGTGTGTTAGTGAGTGGAGTAGAGTGTAAAGAAATGGATTCTGGCAAGTTTCAAATATATTGGTAATTCGTGAAATAACTAAGATATAGACAAATATTGTGCTTAATGGTATAATGATTATATTAATTGTTTTTTTATAGAAGAGAGGATGTGAGAATATGAGTGATTTGAATAAATCATTAGATCTTGACAATGCAATCGCAAATGTTGATGAACAGGTTAAGAAAGGAAACTTTGCTAGAGTATTAAATGGTTCTGCTTCTGTAATTTGGGCATATGGTGCAGGAGATAGAGCAGAAACAAACAATAATGAAATGTAATTACTGCACGATTCATACATAACGTTGCCAAACATTTTATTTAAGCACACAGCGAGAATACGCTGTGTGCTTAATCTTTGAATGGAAGGAATACTTATATGATTACAAATAACATTGAATATATACCAGAAAACTGTTTACTGGAATTAGGTTTTAAATGTAACTTGAATTGTAAACATTGTGGTTCAAGTCTAAATGGATATAAGGAAGTTCGTAAAGGAAGAACCCTTACAAAAAATGAGGTTTTTCAATTTATTGATGAATTGAAGTCGTTAGGAGGAAAACGGTTAGGACTGGTTGGCGGAGAACCGCTTTTGTGTGAATACTGGGAAGAAGTCGCAAGATATGCAAGCGAGAGAGAATTTCAGCTATCTATGATATCAAATGGGATGCTGATTGATGATAATACTGCAAAACGGATAAAAGAAGCAGGAATTACGTTAGTTGCTTTATCTCTTGATGGTGATAGGGAATTCCACAATGAGCTTAGAGGAAATGAGAAGGCTTATGATAAAGTAATAGGTGCGATTTCTTTATTAAAAAAGCAGAATGTCCAAGTTAATATAATTACTACCATAATGAACGATAATTTAAAACTTTTACCGGCAGTAGAGAAAATATTAGGAAAAGAAAAAATTGGATTTTGGCAGCTTCAGCTTGGAATTCCCATGGGCAAACTGAAAGAGAACAAAGAAAAGGTTATAAAACCAAACCAGCTGAAAGAGATTGAATCCTTTATTTTAAGTGCCAAGGAAAGAAAACTGGTGGAAATAACAGTGGCGGATTCCATCGGGTATTGTTCAAAGAGCGAGCTTTCGCTGAGAAATAACGTAAGTACAGATGGAAACAGATTTTTCTATGGCTGTATGGCAGGTATACGTGGTGTATCAATGGAATCTAATGGAAATATAAAAGGATGTCTGTCTTTGCAGGATGATACATTTATTGAAGGAAATTATCTCGAAAGCAGTTTATCTGAAATATGGAATTCTAAAAATGCATTTTCATATAATAGAAAGTTTAACGTAGAGAAACTTGAAGAGAACTGTAAGGGGTGCAAGTATGGCGAGGTATGCCGAGCAGGATGTACAACCCTTGCATTTAATACAAGTGGTTCTGTAAACATGAATGAGTATTGTCTGCATCAACTAGAGGAAAAGGAACAATGATTCATTTAATTTCGTTGCCAATGGCGGATTTAACAGCACCGCCACTTGGAATTGGACAATTAAAAGGTTACCTTTCAGATAAGGATTCCCAGAAAGTTAAATTATTTGATGCAGGGCTGGATTTTTTTTATGATTGTATCAGTCAAGAAAAACTGAATAAAAGTTATGAGTATTTAGCTGGTTTTTTGGAAGATAAAAGTAATTTTGAAAAGGAACCTGATAAATACCGGTTTTTTTTTGAATGTAGGATAGATGCAGAATACGTAAAAGCTAATGTAGTAGATGCTGTCGAGAAGCTGAAACAGCGTAGTACATATAAAGAATGGGAATCATATAGAAAAAATGTATCAATTATTGAGCATGCACTAAAGTTATTCAGTATTCCATATTATCCGACAGTAGTCGCATACCAAAAGATAGTGTTTCCAGGAAGCGAGTATAGTTTTTCTGATGTAACAACATTATCAGCAGATAGAAGATATAATCCATTGTGTTCTTTTTTTGAAGAAAACATTCAAAAGTATATTTCAGACAGAACAAGTTATGTTGGAATTTCAATAAGTTATTCTCAGCAGCTAATAGCAGCATTTGCACTGGCTAATGTTATCAGGATGCAAAGCAAACAGATAAAGATTGTGGCAGGTGGTTCATTCTTCTCATCTTTTCGTAGTGAACCTGAAAAATACGATTTATTAACGGGTTATTTTGACGCTGTTATACCCGATGAAGGTGAAGAAGTGTGGAGTCAGATTGCAAAAAAAGGAACTATGGAAAATATTGCAGGTTGCTGGATAAAAAAAGGGAAACATTTTATAGACTCTGGCAGAAAGACAAAGAAAATAATCAGAAAATGCCCTGATTTTGATGATTTTGATTTAGACAGATACCTGACGTATAAGAGGGTATTGCCATATGCATTATCTTCTGGATGCTATTGGGGAAAATGTACGTTTTGTTCGTACCATGCCTATAAGAGTCAATGCATAGAACGGAGACCTTTTCATGAGATGCATAAAAACGTTATTAAAGATTTAAAACTGCTCAATAGAAAGTATAAAGCGGATTGTTTTTTCTTTGTGGATGAAGCGATACCTCCAATAGTGGCATATCATCTGGCGAAAGAAATACAGGAAAAGCAATATGGATTTCACTGGTTTGGGGAAATGAGGTTTGAACAGATTATCAAAGAAGACAGATTTGCATGTTACTTGAAACAAGGTGGCTGCGAGCTTGTTTTATGGGGGTTGGAGTCAGGTAATGATCGTGTTTTGCGGATCATGAAGAAGGGAACTACAAGAACTTTAATCCAGGAAATACTTCAGAATTTCAGGAAAGCTCAGATTCGTTCTATGCCAATGTTTTTTGTCGGTTTCCCAACAGAGACAGAAGAAGAGGCAAATGACACCATAAGGCTATTAAAAGAGAATAAGAAAAATATCCAGTATTTAGGTGCTGGAGCGTTTATGCTTTTAAAGGGATGTCCTGTACATAAGAATCCATCAGAGTATTTCATTCACATTAAGCCAGCAAAAGCACTTCTTAGTTACTTCGATCATTTTGAACCAGAGAAAGGAATGGGAGAACAGAAAGCAGAGGTGCTTTTGAACGAAATTTATCAGGATCATGATTTAAAACAGTTTTTCTCTAACCGTGTATTGTCATGGAATCATCTGGTGCAGCTTCCAATTGAAATGTGTATGAAAACAAATAATAATAGGTTTGATGAAAAAAAGATTTTTAGACTTGCAAACGATTGTACGATTTTTATGTCTCAATATAACTGGTTCAGAAACAGTCTGGATGAGAAAGAACATTGTTATATTTATAATTCTACGAAAGAAGAGATATATGAGATATCCTCGGATGCAAGAGATTACATTCTGGCATTAGACACAGTTACACCATTGAAAGAGATGGGGATACAGACTGGATTATATAATACATTTAAATTCCTTTTTGCAGAAGGAATTCTGGTGGCAGATTCAAAACTTAGCAGAAGAAAAAAACTTGGAATCCAGTACGAAACAGAGAACGATGGGATCAAAGTAACAAAGGTATGCAAAGCTGAGTCTAATTTAAAAGAAGGAGATATAATTAGCCAGATTGAATCCGTAAGGATAAAAGACTCTGGTTCAATTCAGAAAATAATCCGTCAAAGCGTAAGGAAAGATTCAGTTTCGATTAATATTGTCAGAACAAACCATAAGATGAGCATAGAGGAATCTTTAATAGAAATTCCGTATGAATATGTAGAAGGATATATTACAGAATATTCTGAAATAGAATTTGAAAATAATTATTTTCGCACAATATGGACAAGAAACTCCAATATTGCAAATACAAAGAAAGCTCTTGTGTTTATTCAGGGAATTGAATGTTCATCAATAGATTTTCAAGAACATCCAAATGATGTGTATAAGAAACTGATATATGGAATGAGTGACATGATTTTTGAAGTTGTCAGACTGGACTTATATGGTAATGGAGACAGTCAAGGAAGAGATTGCCAAGAATACTCATTTTTCGAAATTGTTGATTTGTACAGGGAATTAGTAAAACAGCTGTCGGATGAAGGGTATTCGGTATATCTTTGGGGATATAGTATTGGAGGAATTATCTCTTCATTAATCGCACAGAAAATGCAGGATGAGGTAAAGGGGATCGTTATTTTTGATACAGTTTATCCAGATCTGTTTACTTATCTGATAAAGAATCAATTACGTCAGCAAAGATTACAAGGATTAAGTATTGAGAAAATAAAGACAAGCATTAAGGAGTATGAAAGCATTCTATACAAGTTATTAGAAGAAAAGCTTACCGTACAACAGATACTTCAACAAAACAAGGAAGATATTTCATATTTTGATTCGGAAGATATGTTCATGGGGCATGTGTATCAATATGCACAGGAACTGTATGACGTTGATTTTGAAGCTAGTCTGTCAGAGTTAAGTGTACCGGTTCTTATGCTTGCTGGAACACAAGATTATTTAATTGATTTTGATGCTCATAAGAATGTATACAACAAGATAAAAGAAAAAGCAAAAGTGAAATTTGTGGAATTGCAAGTGAATCATTGGTTTGAAAAAGACAATGTTTTTTCGGAACAAGCATTACGCAAAGTAAATGAAGAAATGAAAAAAATGTTTGAAGATGAGGACGAGGAATATGAATAAATCTTTTTATAAAGTCTGGTTTGCAAGAATGATTTCGATTTTAGGGAGCAGCCTTACTACATTTGGAGTTAGTGTATGGGTATTTGAGAAGACGGGAAAAGCAACACCAATGGCTATTGTACTGCTATGTACTATTTTACCTGCGATTCTGTTTGCACCGTTAAGCGGAATGATATGTGACCGTTATAATAGAAAGAAAATAATTATTATCGCAGACTCCTTTGCAGCATTTACGACCTTAATGCTGTTTGCGTATTTGGTATTGGGAAGATATAATCTGGGAGTTATTTGTATATTCAATTTTCTGAATTCTACGGCGAATCTGTTTGATAACAATGCGTATCAGGCATCTCTATCAACTTTAGTTGAGGAAAAATTTCTTAAGAAAGCGAACGGTATGAATCAGATTATTGATTCTATTGGTAGTATTATTGCTCCTGTCTGTGCAGGATTTTTGTATTATCCGATGGGATTAAGAGGACTTCTTGTTATAGATTTGATGAGTTTTATTGTGGCGATGCTTTTATTTAGCTGTATTCCAGCACATAACTTCTATGATGAAGGCAGCTTAAGGCAAGCAAAAGAGAAGAAAAATACACACATGCATTCTGGATTTCTCTTCATTTTTAAGCAGAGAGGATTAACATTGCTTCTGTGTTTCTTCGCCATATTCAATTTTCTAATGAATATAGCTTCTTCATTAACAGAGCCTCTTGCGTTATCCATTTCAGTGAGTGTGGGTATGGGAATGGTACAGATGGCAGCAGGTATTGGCATTTTTCTTGGCAGTATCTATGTTACGAAGCGTGATATAAAACTTACATATAGTTCTGCAATTTTTTGTTCCGCATGTGTGGCAGGTTTGGCATTACTGATTACAGGAATGGGTAATTATGTTATTTATATGATAATAGGACAGTTTTTGCTTCTGTTTGTTACCCCTATTGTAAATACAATGGCGGGAACATTATGGATTATCAAAACACCAACGGAACTGCAGGGAAGAGTGTATGCGGCACGGAGTATGGTATCTAAGTGCATTGTGCCAGTAGCATATTTTATAATTGGTCCAGTAACGGATCATCTGGTGCCAAGATTTTTGAAATCAGAACATGCGTTGGCTATTATGCTTCGAAATGTTCTGGGCAGAGAGAATCTGAATTTCAGATGTATGTATTTGCTGGCTGGTTTTATAGCAATTATATGTGCTTTATTATTCTTTTCACGGTCTAGCCTTAGAAATCTAGGCAAAGAGGAGTAATATCTAGAACAGGTATCGGTTTTGAATGAGGTTTGCACCGCTAAACCTCGTTCTTTTCTTTTGCGTGAGATTCTAGTTAAACCAATCCTATACACCCCCACCCATATGCTATAATGTCACCAGTGCATTTTACATGCAACAAATTCAAAAGAAAATGGAGAGCAGAATGAGAATTAAAGTAGCCACCAAATACAATGGCCTTAATGATGCCTTGGAAATGATGAAACCAGTAGTCGCTGAAAATACCATTATCATTTCCGTACTAAATGGTATTTCCAGTGAAGAGATGATTGCAGAAAAAATTGGTGACAAAAATTTAGTATACTGTATAGCACTTGGGAT
>DBKX01000392.1:22847-37262 GCA_002297865.1 Lachnoclostridium sp. UBA739 | reverse complement strand
TTTGATACGGGCAGTTGCTCAAGCAAGGCAGCAGAAGGAACCTCCGAAAATGTTTCAAGAAGCTACGGAACAGGGAATGAGGTTAAAGAAAACGATACTGAGTTTGAGGAAGCAGAAAAGACATCTGTCCCAAGTAAGCTTGTAATTGATGGAACAGTAGCAGATATTATTGTTAAGAAATCAGAAAGTGGAATGTTAAATTTAAGCTACATTAATAACGGGAATTCAAGACAAAAGAGAATATATGAATTTTACAGCTGTCAAGATGGTGAAACTGTATATGCAGGAGTAAGGAAAGTTGGAAAGTCAGTATTCTTAATGGACTTTAGTGACAAAGCTTTGGTGATTACAGTTGAACTTCCAGAGACAATGGAATCGGTACAATTAAAGACAGCGAATGGAGCAATTGATATAAAGGAATGCGTAACAGACAAGATCTCTTTGAATTCAGCTAGTGGTAATCTAAAGCTTAATAAGGTATCAACTGGCGAATGTCAAGTGAGAGCAGTCAGTGGACGTATTGACATTGCAGATATGAATGGCACAAGAGTAAGTGCAAATTCTACAAGCGGTAATATTTCTGTAAAGAATGTAGAGACCAATAAGCTGTTTTTAAAGAGCACTAGCGGCTCTTTGGAATTGAATACTGTAAATACAAAGGTTTTGGAGTGTGAAGCATTAAGTGGTTCCATTAAGTTTCGAAATGTAAAGACTAGTGATAGCAAGGTAAAAAACACTGGCGGAGGTATTACAATAAATGATTTCCATATGAATAATGCAGATATTAGTTCTGTAAGTGGGGAACTGAATCTTTCTAATATTACAGGAGACGGGTTACGCACCAATACTGTAAGCGGTGCTATTATGCTAGATGCAACAGTAAATCAATGTTACGCAGGTTCAAAGTCTGGTCATATCGATGTGCAATCGAAAGGTGATATCATGCTTGAATCGAACAACATAAGTGGTAATATCAATGTTCATCTTAAAAATAACGGAAATGGTTATCGAATCAATAGTAAGACTACTTCAGGGAGACTTACAGTGGATTATGACCAGCAGCATTCTAGCAATTTAAAGACAGGAACTTATACCTATGGAAATCAAGGCAGTGATTTGACATTAAGTACAGTCAGTGGAAGTATGCATTTAAGAGATAATTAAATTTAACCAATAAATAAAGATGAGCTGTAAAATGGAAATGCTATTTTACAGCTCATTTTCTCTATCATTTTTAATTCTTGTAAAAGGCTTTATAATTATGAGGTGCGTATTGCTCCTTTTTACTAGGAAGAGTCATATAGTCACCATATAAATATTCTAAATACACATCATAACCAGCTGGTGCTGGAAGTTCAAGATCTTCAAATTTAAGATAAACAGTTTCATCAAAAACACTTCTTGCCATCAGATCTTTTTCTTTGTATTTGGAAAGAAGGTATGCGGCAATTTCGCTTTGATAAAAGTCATATTCTTCTGTCATTTCGATTATGGATTTTCTTAAATTAGAACGACGAGCTAATATTTCAGGAGTTTGTTCTGCATTATGTGGCATAGTAGCAGCATACATTCTATTAAGGCAGTGAAGGCGATTATAGAACTTGCTAATTTCATGCATGCGCTTTGGAACGCCACTTAGAGGGAATACATCGATATCAACTCCGCTTGTTGTCATGGTAGGATAAGACCAGCGTTTCACAATCGTATTTCTATCAATGATTCGAGAAAAGAAGTTCGAACAATCAGGGTCTACATAAGTATTATAAATGTCATAGACATCTTCCTCTAGGATAATTTTGGTGAGCATCTTATAATCATTCATTGGAAGAATTAAGTCAACATCATCATCCCAAGGAATATATCCGGAATGTCTGACAGCACCAAGAAGTGTACCGCCACCCATATAAATGTTTAAGTTATGACGTTTGCAAACATCAACTACATAACTGACAATTTCTAGTTGTTTTTTTCGAATGGAGTCGGCATCCATAACTTTGAGGCCTTTAATATCCTCTTCGTCAACAAGGACAGAGTCAATTTCGTGAAAATCAATTGGCTTAAATACGTGAACATTTGCTTCATAGCCCATCTCACTAAGTTGTTGTAACATGTCTGGATAGTATTTAGAAGAAATAAGAATGATATAATCATCTTGAAATGGTAAAAGCAGATCTTCTGGTTTATAAGCAGATATTATAGAATTAGAATTGTTATTGCAATCAGTTTTTCTTATGTGTCTAGGAAATACTTCTAGAACATTTTCTTGCGCTTGGAGCACTTTATCTTCATCGTTATCAATATAGGCAAAGACATCATAACCTTTTTCATCAAGATATTTTTTCGTAGCAAATGAAGATGCATTTAATCCGAATAGTACGATTTTTTTATTCTCAAATGCTTGTTTGTCAATCAGCCTATCCAAGTAATGAAAAAGTACTTCGTTTTTGTATTTTTTTGTAAACATAATGGGTCTCCTATTGTTATGTCATTTTAATATGTTTCATTGTACAGCTTATACTAATAAATGTAAATGCATATAATGTAATTTGTTGTGTAATCAGGTAAATTTGATTTACAATGAATAAATTTACAGAGGTAAACTAAGGAGTAACAAATTTTTCACAATCTATCTACCCCAACTAGACAATTTGTAGTATAATGGTCCTTAGCTAGACTTTGATTACATATATAATTAAGAAGGAGGCAGTTTATGGACAAAATAACCAAATCAGAGTTCAAAGAAAATGTTACAGATTATCTGAAAGTTTTGTACCGTAGGGAAGTATCAGAAGCGACACAGCAACAGTTATTCCAAGCAGTTTCTTACGCAGTCAAGGACATTGTAGTTGACCAATGGATGGCAACACATAAGGCTTATGAAAAACAAGATGTTAAAATCGTATATTATTTATCAATGGAATTCTTAATGGGAAGAGCATTAGGAAATATGATTATTAACTTAAGTGCAAACAAGACAATTCGCGAAGCAATTACAGAATTAGGACTTGATTTAAATAGCATTGAAGACCAAGAGCCAGATCCAGCATTAGGAAATGGTGGTTTAGGAAGACTTGCAGCATGCTTCTTAGATTCACTTTCCACATTAGGCTATCCAGCATACGGATGTGGTATTCGTTACAAATATGGTATGTTTAAGCAGAAAATTAAAGACGGTTATCAGTTGGAAGTTCCTGATGATTGGCTAAAGGATGGTTATCCATTTGAAATCAAACGTTCTGAGTATGCAGTGGAAATTAAGTTTGGCGGCTATGTAGCAATCCGTAAAGATGCCAATGGCAAAGATCGTTTCATTCAGGAAAACTATCAATCAGTTATGGCAGTACCATATGATTTGCCAATTGTAGGTTACAATAATAATATTGTAAATACCCTTCGTATATGGGATGCTGAGGCAATCGATACCTTTAATCTGGATTCTTTCGATAAAGGTGATTATCAGAAAGCTGTTGAACAGCAGAATCTGGCTCGTACAATTTGTGAAGTATTATATCCAAATGACAATCACTATGCAGGTAAGGAATTACGTTTAAAACAACAGTATTTCTTTGTATCAGCAAGTGTACAGAGAGCCGTTTCAAAGTACATGGAAAAACATAATGACATTCGTAAGTTATATGAAAAAGTGGCATTCCAGTTAAACGATACTCATCCTACTGTTGCAGTAGCCGAGTTAATGCGTATCTTAATGGACTGCTATGATTTAGAATGGGATGAAGCATGGGAAGTTACCACGAAAACATGTGCGTATACAAACCACACAATCATGTCAGAGGCTCTTGAAAAATGGCCAATTGAGTTATTCTCCCGTTTATTACCTCGTATCTATCAGATTATTGAAGAGATTAACCGTCGTTTCATCATTGAAATTCAGAATACCTATCCAGGTGACTATCACAAGATTGAAAAAATGGCAATCATTTATGATGGTCAGGTGAAGATGGCACATTTAGCTATCGTTGGAGGCTACTCTGTCAATGGTGTTGCTAGATTACATACAGAAATCTTAAAGAAACAGGAATTAAAGGACTTCTATCAGCACTTCCCAACGAAGTTCAATAATAAGACCAATGGTATTACACAGAGACGTTTCTTACTACATGGTAATCCTTTATTAGCAGATTGGGTTACAAGTAAAATCGGAAATGAATGGATTACAGACTTATCTCGCATTAATGAACTTGCTATTTATGCAGATGATGAGAAATGCCAGAAAGAATTCATGAATATTAAGTACCAGAACAAAGTTCGTTTGGCACAGTATATTCAGGAACATAATGGTGTGACAGTCAACCCAAGATCTATCTTTGATGTTCAAGTAAAACGTCTTCATGAATATAAGAGACAGCTCTTAAACATTTTACATGTGATGCATCTTTACAATCAGTTAAAACGTAATCCAGAGATGGATTTCTATCCAAGAACCTTTATCTTTGGTGCGAAGGCTTCTGCTGGTTATCGTCGTGCAAAAGCTATTATTAAGCTGATTAACAATGTTGCTAATGTAATTAACAATGATGCATCCATTAAAGATAAGATTAAAGTTGTATTTATTGAAGATTATAAAGTATCCAATGCGGAACTTATTTTCTCTGCAGCAGATGTATCAGAACAGATTTCTACTGCAAGTAAAGAAGCCTCTGGTACAGGTAATATGAAGTTTATGTTAAATGGCGCTTTAACAATCGGTACTATGGACGGTGCTAACGTGGAAATCGTAGAAGAGGTTGGAGAAGAAAATGCATTTATCTTCGGTCTTTCTTCTGATGAAGTTATTCAATACGAGCAAAATGGCGGATATAATCCAAAGGAAATCTTTAACATTGATCAGGATATCCGTGCTGTATTGACACAGCTTATTAACGGTTTCTATTCACCAGAGAATCCAGAATTATTCCGTGAATTGTACAATTCTCTTCTTGAGCCAAATGGAGGAGAACGAGCAGACCAGTACTTTATCTTGAAGGACTTCCGTTCATACGAAGAAGCTCAAAAGAAGGTTGGTGCTTACTACCAGGATGAGAAAGCATGGGCAAAATCAGCCATTTTAAATACTGCAAAATCCGGTAAATTCAGCTCAGATAGAACAATTGAGGAATATGCAACAGAGCTTTGGGGGCTTAAAAAAGTTAAAGTAGATTTATAATTTATATAAGATAATATGCGTTCTAACAGGAGGTTTTTTCGCCTTTGTGCTTAGAACGCATATTTTTTGTCCTTTTCTGCAGTTTCTTAGCAAGAAAATATTTTATAAATCACCAAATACTGTGTATAAACCCAATTTTCATGGAGAGAATATCAACAGAGGTGATAAAATGGTAAAAGGACAAAACGAAAAATTCAAAAACAAATCCTTCTACATTTGGATGTTATCCGGTGCATTAGTTGTGATATGCATTTGTGCAGTATGTTTAAACATAGGAAATCTCAATGAAAAAGAGAAATCTCCAGACTTGAATAATTCACTTGTGGAGAATACAGTTGAGAGTCCAGCACCAAGCGAGGCAGCAAGTGTTCAAGACGCACAAGTAAATGGAAGACACGTTACAGATGAAGTAAACCTGCTTGAAAATGATATTGTGGATGATGGTGTAAAGGCAAAAAGTGATGCAGCAGAAGTAAAGAAGGCAGAAGCAAGCAAAGAGCCAAAGTCCGTATCAGTGATGGCTAAAAATAAGTCCGTTTTAGCAAGCTTAAGCTTTGATGAAGAGAAAGGATTATCTTGGCCAGTAAGCGGTAATGTTGTTTTACCTTATAGCGATAGTAAAACAATCTACTTTCCAACACTTGCAAGCTACAGATGTAACCCTGCCATTGCAATTGGAGTGGAAGAAGGCACCAATGTAAAGAGTGCAGCAAAAGGTGTTGTTACCAAGATTTTTGAGAATGAAGAAACCGGTCTTACATTAGAAATGTCCATTGGCGGAGATTACTCTTTAACATATGGCCAGCTCAAAGGTTTGACAGTAAAGAAAGGTGACGTTGTCAAAGAAGGACAGGTTATTGGTTCTATTGCGAAACCTTCAAAATATTATATTGTAGAAGGAAGTAATCTATACTTTAAGGTCACACAAAAAGATAAAACTGTAAATCCAATGTATTTATTGAAATAGCAAAAAAACCTTTAGGTCTTAGGAGATAGGACTTAAAGGTTTTTCTTGTACAAGTAAACATTTACTTAGAGGTGCGTATAATGAAGTAAGTCAAAATAATCAGGTGAGAGAAACCAATCTACATAGGAAAATTAGCAACCGAATTCTTTATACCAGCCTCTCACCGTATTTTGAGCAATATACATTATTATCGGTTGCTTCATATAGATGAGCGTGATGCAAAATAGGCTGTTCGTTTGTTTTGTGTCACGTTTTTTAGGTTGTATATAAAGCTTTATGTAGTTATTATTATATTGTCTAGGGATAAATTACGTGGTAAAATGATTAGGCAAAGAGGAGGTAAGAAAATGAATATGAAACAGAAATTAATTGCGGCAATTCTTAGTTTATCATTAGCAGTTGCTCCATTTAGT
Source organism: Lachnoclostridium sp. UBA739 (assembly GCA_002297865.1). The sequence goes on along the minus strand of DBKX01000392.1, from coordinate 30,718 downwards.
GGTGTACAAGCAAAAGAGGCTAAGGTGGCAGAAAAGGCAATTCCAACGGTTCAGGAAATAGTGGATTCAACAGCAAGTACAATTATGGATAATGGTGTACAGGCGAAGGCTCTTTCTAGTGATGTGACAGAACCAGATGCACCAGTAGATACCCCAGTCCAAAAAAAGATACATATGTATAACTTAGATGGTAAGACTGTATCTTATATGGCACCATACTACTATACAAAAAGATCACAACTTGAGGGTGGAAAGTATAACGCTTATACAGCAGTTATTCCAGGCAATTATGATAAAGAGGTAATTTTACCTGTTAAAGTGAAAGCAAAAGGTGCGTTAGCATTAGCAGCTGCTAGTGAAGCAGGAAATGAATTAAGCGCTTATGTATATTCTGACTCGGCATGCAAGAAAATGTGTAGTGTATCAGATGACTTATATTATTTACCAAAGGCAACTACATATTATATTAAAGTGTATACTTACAGTCTGGAACAAGATGTAGATAATATGATTGCCGTAGTATTGGGATTTGTCTCAGGTGCTAATGCTGAATTAAAGAATAAAAGTAATGTAATCAGTGCATCATTTGGTAGTAATAGTCCAATATATTACAAGATGGTAATATCCAAAACATCAAAAGTTACAGTCAGATTTGATGCAAAATATAGCACTTACGTGACATTATGTAATAGCAAAAAATCTGCAATTACACATGAAGAGTATGTTTATTCTTCAGTAGGCAGAGCTGTTTATGTTGTGCCTAAGGGAACGTATTATTTAAAAGTCAAAAAGTCCAAAGAAGCGTTCAGTGTTGCATCTGTATTTACACCAGTGAGCAATGCTGCACCTTCTAGTAAATCAAAAGCTGGAACACTTAAAGTTAATGGAAGTACAAGAAATATTTTAGTATGTCCAGCAGACTCAACAGGAAGAACTTACTATATGAAGTTCTACAATCCAAAGAGACAGAAAATTACCTTAAATGTAACTTCAAGTTTTACTTCAGGTAAGATAGAGTTCCAATTCCTAGATAGCAAAAATTCAAGTTTTGGAACTAGAACTATTTATAACGGAATCAATAAGAAAAACGTATATACACCTTACACCTATACAACAGGTTCTAGTCAAAAGACGCTTCCTAAGGGAACATATTATATTAAGTTTAAGAAGCTGGATAAGAAATCATCTGGAATTATTCAGGTAAATGTTAAGAATAAATAAAATATATAAAAGTAGTAGCGCACCTAAGAACTGATCTGGTTCTTAGGTGCTTTTTTAACTTATACGAAAGTCCTCTGCGAGTCCTTCCCTATAAGTTAAAAAAGCACCTAAAAGACAGCGACACCCGCTCGGCGCGGCAAAGTGTAAGTTCCTTTTAGAGAACTTAAGTCGAGAGGGTGTGAGAAACTCATACTTTGTTGCGTAAAAAAATAAAAAAATAATGTAAACAAGATTTAAAAAAATATTAAAGAGATTGTACTCAAACTGTAATATATATATATTATAATACTTATCATTGAGCAGAAAGGAGGATACGTACGCCCATGGCGTAGAAATTATTTAGAGTGAACACGAATAAAATGAAAAGCAGGAGAAAAAGAAAATTATAAAGGATGGAAGAAAAGATGAAAAAAGTAATGAAGGCAATCATTGCAAGTGTACTATCATGTTGTCTAATTGGAAGTTTAGGAGTAAATGTGGTATTGCTGCAGAAGAGCCAGAGACAAAATGACAAAGTAAATTCATTTATTAGTGGTCAATTAGCTAGGCAGGCAGATGAAATGAAGAAAGAAAATACATATCAAGAAGATGGCTTTAAAGTTGGCGAACAATATGAGATAAAGAGTACAAAGGCAATTTCTGATGCATATATAAGTGGAGATGAGTCTAAGTTAAGCGAAGAAGACAAGAAAACATTGAAGATGGCAAAAGACATTCTTAAGAAGATAATAAAGAAAGATATGACTGGTTACGAAAAGGAAGAGGCTGTTTATAGCTGGATGTTCAAAAATATAGGTCAGGGGGATAGTTCCGTTGTTTCCATGCCAGGAACGACAGGTGAGAACTATACACCAGCAAGTGTACTAACAGGAAGAACAGCCGTATGCGTGGGTTATGCAACTACGTTTCGAATGTTTATGCAGATGCTGGGATTTGAGTGTCATATTGTTCATAATGATTATCATTCATGGGATTTAGTAAAGATGGATGATGGTTCGTGGTATCACACTGATATTTATACAGATGTGTCTAACGGGTCACAATATCGGAACTTTAATATGACAGATGCCTTTGCAAGAAGAGAACATGAATGGGATTCTTCCTGTCTTCCAGAAGCAGATGGAACCAAGTATACATATGCTATGCAGCATCATAAAGAGTTGAAAAATATTTATGAAGTGCCAGCACAACTTAAAAAGGCAATTGATAAGAAGAAAAATAGTATGTTCTTTAACTTTAAGTCCCTTACGAAAAAGGAAATGAAAGCAGCAGATGTCATGGTAAATCAGGCAAACAAGGCAATTAGTACATTAGGTTTAGACAATAATAATATAAGTGCAGACTGGTACGAGGGAGAAAACAACAGTTATATTCTTGGAGTTTATGTTTTCGATTATAGTGATTCTGGATCAAATGAAAACATGGATACAAAAGTAAGAGATAAAATGACCGATAAAGTTAATAAAGCCTTTGGCACTAGTTTAGAACCAGGGGCATGGAATGAATAAAAGGAGAAGAAAAGATGAAAAGAATGCTATTGTTTCTATGTTGTGCAGTACTTTTGTGCAGTTGCGGGAAAACAACAAGCTCTTCTAAGAAAGTAGAAGGAGAAGATTTATCTAAAATGGAAAAAACCATGTTAGGGGCAGATCCTACACTTCCAGAAATGGTTATCGTGAGAGGAACGGATAAAGATGCAGAACTTAACTTTACAGCGTTATCGGATCTTGATTATGATCGAGTAGAAGATTATTTCTATGCATATGCCAAAGATGGAAGTGCCAATGAGATTGCAGTAGTTCGCATGAAAGATGTAAATGATATTACATCTATGATGGACTCAATAAATCAACATTTAAAAACCAGAAGAGGAACTATGGCGGAATATAAACCAGAGCAGGTTGAGTTAATTGATAAAGCAGTTGTTACATATGAAGGAAATGACGTTGCACTCATTGTAAGCGAAAAGAATGGTTTAGTTCAAAAAGAGTTTGTACCTGAAAAAAAAGAATAAGAGAAAAGGGTAAAAAATATGGTTTTTAGCAGTATGATTTTTCTATGTGGTTTTTTGCCGCTCTTATTGCTGTTGTATTATGTTTGTCCGTCAAAGTTTAAAAATGGATTACTTTTGATTGGAAGTTTGTTCTTTTATTCTTGGGGAGAGCCTGTTTACGTTGTAATTATGTTGTTCTCTACCATATTTGATTATTGTAATGGACGTTTCATTGAGTATTTTAGAACAAATGGAAATCGTAAGATTGCAATGCGAGTGGTACTGATTGTATCACTCGTAGGAAATCTAGGGCTATTAGGCTTTTTCAAATACACAGACTTCTTCTTAGAATCAATTAATTCAATTACTGGTTCTAATATAGAACTTTTGCATTTAGCCTTACCGATTGGAATATCATTTTACACGTTTCAGACCCTTTCTTATACGATTGATGTTTACCGTGGGCTGATTCCTGCTCAGAAAAATATTGTATCGTTTGGAATGTATGTGGCATTATTTCCACAGCTGATTGCGGGACCAATTGTTCGCTATAGTGATATTCAGCAGCAAATGGAGAATAGGAGTATAACCGTTGGACAATGTCAAGCAGGAATGCAACGTTTTCTGATAGGGTTAGGCAAAAAAGTAATTCTAGCGAACCAAATCGGCGCTTTATGGTCTCAGATTCAGGGACTAGAAGGCGGGGACGTAAGCATGGCAATTGCATGGCTTGGTGCAATTGCATATACATTTCAGATTTACTATGACTTCTCAGGGTATTCCGATATGGCAATTGGATTGGGACAGATGCTAGGATTTGATTTTCCAGAGAACTTTAAGTATCCCTATGAGTCAAAAAGCATAACCGAATTTTGGAGAAGATGGCATATAACACTAGGAAGCTGGTTTCGTGAGTATGTATATATTCCTCTTGGCGGAAATCGGAAAGGATTATCACGGCAGATAGTGAATTTGTTAATTGTATGGTTTTTAACAGGACTATGGCATGGAGCAGGCTGGAATTTCATTGGCTGGGGCATGTATTATTTTGTATTTCTGTTATTGGAGAAAACAATATTGTTAAAATGTTTGAAAAGGATACCGTCCGTAATACAGCACTTCTATAGTATGCTTGTGGTTATCTTTGGATGGGTTATTTTTTCCAATGAAAATGTAAACAGTATGGGAAAATGGATAAAGGCAATGTTTGGAGCGGGTGTTCCACTCGTTAATGGTTTAGCAATATATGAATGGTCCAGCTATGCTATTTTACTTGGAATCTTAGCGATAGGAGCAACAAGTGTTCCGAAGAAGGTTGCTAATAAGGTGTTAAAGGGAACGAAGAATTGGCTACTAGGGTTTTATACCGTTATATTACTGCTTGTTAGTATTTCCTTATTAATTAGCGGCAGCTATAATCCGTTTCTATATTTTCGATTTTAATAAGAAGAAAGGTTGAAGCTATGAAACGATGTGCTAAGTTTTATTTTATTGGAATAGTTGCACTTCTTATGATAGGTGGTGCACTTTGGTGGATTATGCCGGTAAAGTCCTTTTCAGCCATGGAGAATCGTTATCTTAATAGCTGGCCTGTCATTACGATTAGTGGAATACGCTCAGGAGAGGTGCAAGAGCAGTTAGTTAACGCCTCAAATGATCAGTTTGTATTCCGTGATATATGGATGAAAGCAGCAACAGGTTTTCAGAAGAGTCTTGGAATACATGATTTGAACGGTGTGTATTTGGGAAAAGATGGCTATTACTTTGAAAAGATTCTAGATTCTGATATCTCGGTTAAGCATTATACGAATAATATTCGTTATGTAGATAAAATGGCGAAAGAGGTAAAGTCTCAGGTTTCAATCCTGCTTGTTCCGTCAGCAGGATATGTAATGACAGATAAGATGCCCAATCATGCTGCGCTTTACGATGCCTGGAGAAGGTATGAACAAGGAAAAGAATTGTTATCCAGTGGAAATTGGATTGAAATTGCAGAGAAGTTGAAAGAGGAAAAGGATTCAAAACAGATTTACTTTCGAACTGACCATCATTGGACCACACAGGGGGCTTATGAAGGATATTGTGCGTACATGAAGAGTATGGGAGAGATACCTCATTCTTATGAGTCATTTTCTCCAAAGTGTGTGAGCAGAACTTTCTATGGAACGTTGTACTCTAAAGCTCCTACTATTGTAAAGCCTGATACATTAATTATTCCAGATAATATACCAAACTGTCAGATCTCTTGTGATGGGAAGAAGCGAGCTGGAATCTATGAACGATCTAAGCTGAAAGAAAAAGATAAATATGCTGTATATTTTGGAGGAAATTATGGCATTGTAGAGATTAATAATGAGGAATCAGAATCAGATAAGACATTAGTTATGATTAAAGATTCTTATGCAAATAGTATGGTTCCTTATCTGTTGCCTCACTATAAGCGAATTGTTATGTTGGATCTTCGTTATTATAATGATTCAGTTGAATCGCTTATAGAAAAAGAAAATCCTGGGCAAGTACTTGTATTATATGAATTGAGTCGTTTTGCTAAGGACTCGAATCTGTTTAAGGTTATGAAATAAAAAAGTGCCCTAAAAAATAGGGCATAGGATGCACACGAGCGGGCTAGGAAGATTGTCGCTAAAAGACAGCGACACCCGCACGGTGCGGTAAAGAGTAAGTTTTGTACACGCTGTTAAAGGTTATTATAAATGTCACGTATTGTTTGTGAACTTGATTCTAATGAAGAGAGTATCTTTTCTTTTGATTCTTCATTCAATGGTTCTCCATTTACTAAAATCTCTTCATCGCCTTGTAATAGGTTGATTGCATATTGAAGAAATTCTGGAAGGTCCTGCATGTTGCTAGGGGTTAATTTTACCCCACAAAGACCTTCTTTATCAGGAAGTTCGACGTTAATGTCAAATTGATTTCTAGGCACATCATATCCTAATAACCATTCTGCGGATACATGAAAATAAGATGCAATTCTTTGAATCTTCTCCATCTTAGGTGTGTAGTTGCCTTGTTTCCAGTTTGTTAAAGTAGAACGGGCTACGTTTGTTTCTTTTGCTACCTTGTAGGATGTCACATTAAATTCTTTTAATAATAATTCAAATCTCTCGTACATTAACATACCTCTTTCTAAAAAAAAATAGTAAGTAAATTTAAGCATCGCTTGACTAGTTAAGAAAAATATGCTAATGTAATAGTATAGCTAGGGTATCTTAACTATCGGCGATATGTAAAATATTTCTCACAACTATATTTTAGCATAACTTTAGCGTATGTTCAAATATCTTAGCTATTTTACATAGTAAATTTACGTTTTTTTAAGGAGTGAATGTGGTGGGATATTTTAAGGCACTTTTCATCTTGATTACTTACACCATAGAACCTTATCTCTGGATTAAATCGATGTCTGTGTCAGGACGAAGGTTTGAGAATAAATTCTGTTATCTATTAGCTATGTTGGGGTATTATCTTATATCATCTGTAAAACAAACCGTTTTGTTTCTTCATATAAATAGTAGGTTAGTGAGAATATTAGGACTTGCTTTAAGTTTGTATATATTTATTTTAACAATTATGCTTTTTGAAGGTGAGAAATTTAAAAAGGTGATGAATTGTAGTGTGTTCTGTTTTTTGACTTGCCTTTCTGAATTAATCACAATTTCGGTGTACGTATTTTGTTTTTATATCCCCTTTCATACACTAATGCAGTTTGGGGCTCAGAATTTTACTTGTACAATTCTTGCGAAACTACTGCTTATAGGATTGTGTAAGTTGGTGTTTGAGAATAAAGATATGAAAATTCTATCTAGTTTATATGGAAATCCCGAACTGCTTTATTTTATTATCTTAAACTTTGTATTAGAGATACCTACTACATCCATGTTGAGGCATGAAGGTGAAGGTTTGGGGCGACCTGATAATTTCTTTATCCTAGCGCAGATAATGCTGGTATGTAACTTACTATATATTGTATTTATTGTATATAGAAAAGATAAAAAACTTATGATCGCAGAAGAAGAATTAAAACATCTGAGTCAGATTATGATGGTAACAGAGAATCTAAGAAGACTAAAGCATGATATGCAAACACATATGAGAGTAATAGCTGGGTTAATTGACAATGAAAGTTTTGATGAGTTGAGGAGGTATGCTCAGGATGTAGCAGGGGATATACAACAGGCCAAAAGGATATCTGTGGTTTCAGACCCTGCACTTGCAACCATTTTGGAACATTTTATAAATGAAGCGGAAAGATGTGAGATTGTGTTTTGTCGTCATATTATGATACATAATTTTAATATGAGCAGTAAAGATTTATGTTCAATTGTTTCTAATATGCTTAATAATGCAAAAGAGGCAACCGCAAAATTAAGTGCAGGAAAGCGTTATATATCATTGGACATTTTTCCTGCGGAGGGCGGTTACTATATTACGTGTATGAATCCATATAGAAAGGAAGAATTTTGCTTTCGTACAACGAAACAAGATAAATATAATCATGGATTTGGTTTAAAGATAATTAAAGAAACAGTAGAAAAATATCATGGTGCTATGGAGATTGTACCAAATGAGAAAAATTGGTTTGAGATTACTTGTTTTATTCCGGTTTAAACTTAAAGGGTGGAAGAAGGTTAGATACGTG
>DBKX01000392.1:21856-22809 GCA_002297865.1 Lachnoclostridium sp. UBA739 | reverse complement strand
GAATTTGGGAATTAATGAACGGTGTGTTGAAATCATAAGTAAACGAGAGGATAAGGAGATTCTGATATATTCGTTTCGAGAGCCTAACGAGGATATGATGTCCTTAATTGAAAGTAATCAGATAGAGATAGCACTACTCGATATTGAACTTGAGCATGAGGATGGTTTGGCAATTGCAAAGAGGTTACAAAATAAGAATCCAAGGATTCCTATTATATTTATCACAGGTCATGAGGAATATAAGGGAGACGCATGGAATATTATGGCGATTGGATATATAGAAAAACCAGTAAATTTAGAGAAATTTGATTTGCTATTCACAAGAGCGTTGGCACTCGTGGAGAATGAGAAGAAAAGAAAGTTTCTTGAACTTTTAGACATAGTTGTGAATAAGAAACATATTCAAATCAGGCTATCTAACATAATTAGTGTAGAAAAGGTACTACGAAAAGTAGAACTACATACATCGAGAGGGAAGTATACTGCCAGTGGGACTTTGAATGAGATAGTAGAACGGTTAGGCACTGGATTTATTAAGATAAATCAGAGTGTAGTTGTGAATCGAGATAAGATTCTGTCAATAGATAGTACGACTGTTTACCTTGCTAATGGGGAACAGCATATCATTGGCAGGACTTATATAAAACAGGTGAGGAATGCTTGCAAGAATCACCGATTGGGAAGTTAGGAGAGAGAAAGTAATATAGTAAGAAGGCGAGGTGAGTGTATGTATAAGGAAAAGATGAGTAAACTCGTTGCCGCAGCTGGAAGAGGCTTGGCAAAGCGAGGAGTAAATGAAGCTTGTATTTTGTGGTTTTACCAGCCAACTGTTCCACAGAATGTAAAAGACAAGCTGAAAAATATTTAATTTGTATTGAAAAATAGAGCGTCATAAGTATATGGCACTCTATTTTTAACTTATAGGAAAGTGCTCTGGGAGTCCTTCCCTATAA
>DBKX01000392.1:20771-21810 GCA_002297865.1 Lachnoclostridium sp. UBA739 | reverse complement strand
AGATTGTCGCTAAAAGACAGCGGCAAAGTGTGAATTTTTTTAGAGACCTTAAGTCGCGAGGGCGTGAGGAACTTATATTTTGTTACTGTAAATTAACAAGTTACCTCAACTTATGAAGAAGTTGCAATGCAAAATTACCCACATTGTAACATAAATTATGTGCGTTTCTACATGAACAAGAGATATTGAAATGCGAAAATGTTGGATTATAATTAATACTGTACATAATCAAAAGACGAAATTCCTGTGGGATTAGGGAAAGAAATGAGTAGAACTGTAGACGAGCATATCGAAGAAAGGATTGAGACTATGGGCAGAAAACGAGAATTAACGCCTTATGGAAAAGAAGTGAAGCACAGACTAATTGAATTAAATATGACACAAGTAGAACTGGCTGAACAAGTTGGAACATCAAAACAGTACCTGGGGAAAATTCTCTTTGGTGAACGTGCGGGAACGATGTACTTAGAGAAAATCCAACAGATACTGAATATATAGTAAAACTATAGTGGCATATTAGAGACAAACTGATACATTAAGATAAAGTGACATACACTTCCTCCCATTACGAACAGGTGGAAGATTTCGTGTAATCCAAAGTTCTTATGTTTTTTATCGAACAATGGAAGTTTTAAGGCATATATAATACCGCCGAGTGTGTATATGATACCTCCTGCAAGCAGCCAGAGAAAACCGGTTGTTGTAAGGTGGTTGATAATTGGTGTAAAGCAAAGAACACAAGTCCATCCCATGGCAATATAAATAGTGGATGAGAACCATTTGGGACAGTTAATCCAAAGTAACTTAACGATAATGCCTAGAATGGCTAAGCTCCATATTAGTGCCAGAAGTTTAAGACCCAAGGTACCACGGACTACAATTAGGCAGATAGGTGTATAGGAGCCTGCAATTAGGATGAAGATCATAAGGTGGTCGAGTTTCTTAAGTATTGTATTTATTCTAGGATTGATATCAAATGAATGATAAATAGTACTTGCTGCATAAAGCATGATCATACTTATGATAAAGATTGCTAGGG
>DBKX01000392.1:15160-20712 GCA_002297865.1 Lachnoclostridium sp. UBA739 | reverse complement strand
CCTTTAGCAACAAAGGTGTTGCTGCAAAAATTGCCATTATCATACCAATAAAGTGTGTAATTGCGCTACCGGGTTCTTTTAACTTTTTTGTTGTTTTCATAATATTCACCTCTCTAAGTCATATCTAATAGAAACATAAATTATGTTATGTAGTTTTGAAAACTATGTGTCGATATATTCATACTACACCTTAAAATTTTAAAAATCAATACCTATTTAAAATTTCTTAACAAGATTGTTCTATTGCGAAAATTTATGGTGACATGATATAATGAAAGCTATATTAATTTGTGAATGTCTAAATGATTAGGAAGGGAGAACCTATGGAAATAAATCTTGGCGATATTGTTAAATTAAAGAAACCACATCCATGTGGAAGCCATGAATGGAAAGTATTACGAGTGGGAATGGATTTTCGTTTAAAGTGCATGGGGTGTGACCACCAGGTTATGCTTTCGAGAAAACTGGTTGAAAAAAATATTCGTGGAATTCGACACGAATGATTGAAAAATAAAAAAAAGCCTTGAAATATAGAATGGCCTATGTTAGAATATTTCACTGTGAAACATTTTATATTATATTCCTTGTTCTCTAAAAAGTCATTTCGTTTAGAGAGCCAGAGACCAAAAGGAGGTGCACGTAGCTATGAACAAATATGAATTAGCTTTAGTTGTAAGTGCAAAAATCGAAGACGATGCTAGAGTAGCAACTGTAGAAAAGGTAAAAGAGACTATCACTAAATTCGGTGGTACTATTACAAACGTTGATGAATGGGGTAAGAAGAGATTAGCTTACGAAATTCAAAAAATGAAAGACGGATTCTACTATTTCATCTCATTCGAATCTGCTAGCGAAGTTCCAGGCGAATTAGAGCAATCTGTACGTATCATGGAAAACGTTATCAGATATTTATGCGTAAGACAAGAAGCATAAATAAAGGAGGGATGTCCTCATGAATAAAGTTATTTTAATGGGACGTTTGACAAGAGATCCAGAGATTAGATATTCTCAAGGTGAAAATTCAAGTGCAGTAGCACGTTATACATTGGCTGTTGATAGAAGATTCAAACGTCAAGGTGAACAGGATGCTGATTTTATCGGTTGTGTTTCTTTTGGAAAAACAGCTGAATTTATTGAGAAATATCTTCATCAAGGAACTAAGGTTGTTGTTTGTGGAAGAATTCAGACAGGCAGTTATACAAACAAAGAAGGCCAAAGGGTGTACACAACAGATGTTGTTGCAGAAGAGGTTGAGTTTGCTGAAAGTAAAGCAGCTAGTGCTGAACATTCCGGTGGTGGCTATCAGCCAGTATCAAGACCAGAACCAAGTCAAGCTGTCGGTGATGGCTTTATGAATATTCCAGATGGAATTGATGAAGAATTACCATTCAATTAATCAATTGAATTATAATTAGTAGAAATTAATTGAAATTTTTGAACGATTTATATAGAAAACCAATTTAGGTAAGGAGGTCATACTATGCCAGCTAATAGAAATGAAAAAGGCGATTCTCCAATGAAGAGAAGAGGCGGACGTAGAAGAAAAAAAGTTTGTGTATTCTGCGCAGATAAAGAAAACAAAGGTATCGATTACAAAGACGTTAATAAATTAAAGAGATATGTATCTGAAAGAGGTAAAATTCTTCCTAGAAGAATCACAGGAAACTGTGCGAAACATCAGAGAGCTCTTACAGTTGCTGTTAAGAGAGCAAGACATATCGCTTTAATGCCTTATACAGTAGAATAATTTAAACTTTATGAATGCCATTCAATGAGAAATTGTTGAATGGCATTTTTATGCTTTAAAATTCTCGTATTTAATGTTATAATAAAGGATACTGTAACATTAAACAAGGAGTAATTGTGATGAAAACAAAGATAAAGCTAAAAGGTTCTTTGAGATTATATCTTAGATGGCCGTTAACCCTATCTATTTTATTAGTCTGTATGAACTTTAGCATGTTTTGTGTAGATAGAGAAGCGGGCTTAATTATGTTAGCATATGTTCTGTTTTACATGATTATTGCTTTGTCCATATTCTTTTACAAAAACTCAAAGTTAAGTGGAGACCTTGTTAATTTTGCGTCCAATTATGGACAGGTTCAAAAGCAGCTGATTAAGGAAATGGCCCTGCCTTATGCCATTGTAGATGAAGAGGGGCATTTGCTATGGGGTAATGATGAGTTTATGTCAGTAATTGAAAATGAATCAGCAGCAAGACGTAATATATCCAATGTACTTCCAGGGGTTACTCAAGATGTATTTCCTAAGGATGCACAGGATGAAGAGGTCAACATAAGTTATCATGAGGCAAATTATCGTGTTGTAATGCGCCGAATTGTTATTGGCGATTTTTCGGAAGATGATGAATATATCGTAGATCAGGTTGCAGATGGACAAAATGTATTGATTGCGATGTATATGTTTGATGAAACGGAAAAGATTGCATATGTAAAAGAGAATAAGGAACAGCGTATGATTGCTGGTCTTGTATATATTGATAATTACGAAGAAGCTTTAGAGAGTATTGACGAAGTGCGTCGTTCTTTGCTAGTTGCATTAGTTGATCGTAAGATTAATAAGTATTTTCAAAACATAGATGCCTTAGTTAAGAAATTAGAAAAGGATAAATATCTTCTTGTGTTCAAACAAAAGTACCTGAATGAATTACAGGCTTCAAAGTTTTCTTTATTAGATGAAGTAAAGGCCGTTAATATTGGAAATGAAATGGCTGTTACTATAAGTATTGGTTTAGGTGTAAATGGTGAGAATTATACCAGAAGTTATGAATTTGCCAGGGCGGCCATTGATTTAGCGCTTGGTAGGGGCGGTGATCAGGCAGTTGTAAAAGAAGGCGAGAAAATTGTATACTATGGTGGCAAGAGCGTTCAGATGCAGAAGACAACTCGTGTTAAGGCAAGGGTGAAAGCTCACGCCTTGAAGGAGCTGGTAGAAGCTAAGGACAAGGTTGTTATCATGGGGCATAGCATAGGTGATGTAGATTCTTTCGGTGCGGCAATTGGAATCTATCGAATTGCTAAGACTCTAGGGAAGAAAGCAAATGTGGTAATTAATGATGTAACGAAGTCAGTTCGACCTATTCTGAAACGATTCACCGAAGTTGCAGATTATGAGAATGATATGTTTATAACTGGTTCGCAAGCGAAAGAAATTGTGGATACCAATACACTTTTAGTAGTGGTAGATGTAAACAGGCCAAGTTATACAGAGTGTCCAGAACTTTTAGAACTGACAAAAACAATTGTAGTATTCGACCATCACAGACAAACAGGGGAAAGTATCGAAAATGCAGTGCTTTCTTATATTGAACCATACGCATCCTCTACTTGTGAGATGGTAGCAGAGATGCTTCAGTATATCGGAGATGGATTAAGATTGCGTTCTTTGGAATCTGATGCGTTATATTCGGGTATTATAATTGATACAAATAACTTCCAGACAAAGACTGGAGTAAGAACATTTGAGGCGGCAGCATTTTTAAGAAGAAATGGTGCTGACATTACGAAGATAAGAAAGTCGTTACGTTCCGATGTAGATGAATATCAGATACGTGCTGCGGCTGTTCGTGATGTAGAGGTTTACTTAGATGTCTTTGCAATTACAGAATGTAATGCACAAAATACAGAAAGTCCTACTGTTGTTGGGGCACAAGTTGCCAATGAGTTGTTAAATATTAATAATATAAAAGCGTCCTTTGTATTGACGGAATTTGCTGGTAAAGTTTATATTAGTGCGCGTTCTATAGATGAAGTAAATGTTCAGATTATTATGGAACAGCTTGGCGGTGGTGGACACATGAGTGTTGCAGGTGCGCAGATTACCAATGCATCCGTAGAAGAGGCTCGTGATATTTTAAAAGAAACTCTGGATAAGATGAAGAAGGAAGGAGAATTATAAATGCAGGTTATTTTATTACAAGACGTTAAATCATTAGGGAAAAAGGGTGAAACTGTTAATGTTAATGACGGATATGCCAGAAACTTTATTCTTCCTAAAAAATTAGGTGTGGAAGCAAACGCAAAGAATTTGAATGATTTAAAACTTCAGAAAGCCAATGAAGTAAAAAGAGCAAAAGAAATTTTAGATGAGGCAAAAGCATTTGCAGAAGAGTTAAAGGATAAAGAAGTTATTGTAAAATTAAAATCAGGAAATGATGGAAAGACTTTTGGGTCTATCTCAACAAAGGAAATTGTACATGCAGCTAAAGAACAGTTAGGTTTGGATATTGATAAGAAAAAGATGCATCTTGTAGAGCCAATACGTTCACTTGGTGTTTATAATGTTCCAATTAAATTACATCCAAAGGTAATGGGTGAGTTAAAGGTTAAAGTACAAGAATTATAATTTACAAGGGTGACGTAGATGGAAGAAGCAATTATTAAACGAATATTGCCTCATAGTATTGAGGCCGAGCAGTCAGTAATCGGTGCTATGATCATGGATCGAGATGCAATTGTAGTTGCTTCTGAAATATTGACAGATGAGGATTTTTATCAGAAGCAGTATGGCGTGCTGTTTGATACTATGCTTGAGTTAAATAACGAAGGTAAACCTGTTGACTTAGTTACGTTACAGGACAAATTGAAAGAGAAAAATGTCCCTCCAGAGCTTTGCAGCATTGAATTTATCAGGGGATTAATTACGGCGGTACCAACTTCAGCTAATGTGAAGCATTACGCAACAATTGTAAAAGAAAAAGCAGTGCTTCGTAATCTGATTCATGTAACAGAAAGCATAACAAATGATTGCTATCTTGGTAATGAGTCAGTTGAGGAACTTTTAGAGACTACTGAAAAAAAGGTTTTTGATATTGTACAGAATCGTGGTTCAACCGATTTTGTGAGTATTCAGGATGTTGTAATCAATGCAATTGAGAGCATTGAGTCAGCATCTAAGAGCAAAGGTACTGTAACAGGTATTGCTACAGGGTTTTATGATTTGGATTATAAAATGGCAGGTTTACAGCCGTCCGATTTAATACTGGTTGCTGCCAGACCTTCTATGGGAAAAACGGCTTTCGTGTTGAATATAGCAGAGTATGTGGCGGTTAAGTCTAACATAACTACAGCAATATTCAGTCTGGAAATGTCCAAGGAGCAGCTTGTAAAGCGTATCCTTGCAATGAACTCTAAGGTTGATTCACAGAGAATGCGTAGTGGTGAACTACAGGATGACGACTGGGTAAAGCTTGTGGAGAGTGCTAACGCCATTGGTAATTCTAATTTGATTATAGATGATACACCTGGTATTTCAATTGGTGAATTACGATCTAAGTGTCGTAAATTTAAGCTAGAGAAGGGTCTTGGTTTGATTATCATTGACTACCTTCAGCTAATGTCTGGTGGTAAGAAAGTAGAATCCAGACAACAAGAGATTTCGGATATTTCTCGTTCCTTAAAGGCGTTAGCTAGAGAGATTAATGCCCCTGTAATTGCGTTATCACAGTTAAGCCGAGCTGTAGAACAGAGACCAGATAAAAGGCCGATGCTATCAGATCTTCGTGAATCTGGTGCCATCGAGCAGGATGCCGA
>DBKX01000392.1:0-15136 GCA_002297865.1 Lachnoclostridium sp. UBA739 | reverse complement strand
GATGCCGATGTTGTTATGTTTATTTATCGAGATGATTATTATAATCACGATTCAGAAGAAGCAGGAATATCAGAAATTATTATTGGTAAACAAAGAAATGGTCCAACTGGTACAGTAAAACTTGGTTGGCAATCACAATATACGAAGTTTGTTAATTTGGAGAGAGAGCGTTCCTGATGTTCTCTCTTTTGTTTTGGTTTTCAAAAGATGGTATTACTTGTATTAAAGAACTTGTGAAAATTGCTAATAGAATGAAGAAATGAAAGTGGTTCTATAAAAGTGATTTGCTGTCATAAAGAATATACAGATAGCAAATGAGGTAAAACGCTGTCTACAACTTTTGTGTGTAAAAAAGGAATTTCTATTTGAAATAAAGAAATGCTATGGTATAATGTGGTGTATGGAAATAATTTACATATACTAGGAGGAGTATCATGAATCAAGTTAGATACATTATATCGGATGCATCAAAGAAAATAGATGTGGAACCACATGTATTACGGTACTGGGAAGAAGAGCTCGGTGTAAAGGTTCCTCGTAATGAGATGGGACATAGATACTATCGTGAAGAGGATATCGAGTTATTTAAAAATATAAAGTTTTTAAAAGAACAAGGATTCCAGTTACGAGCAATAAAAATGGTGCTTTCAGATGTGAAAAGAATTGGACAACTTGATAAAAAGAAAATGGCCCTACTTAAGGATGAATTAAATGCACAAGTATTATCTATGGACCAGACTGCTAGTGAACATGTAGAAGAAAACAAAGATTCCATAAAAGGACAAGCTTATGAAGCACAAAAGGAAGTTTTATTCCGGGAAGTATGTGCAACTAAACCGGAGCCTGTCACAAATCAGGGTGAACCTAAAATTGCGCAGTTTAAAGTTATTATGAACAACATAATAATGGAGGCTTTAAGAGAAAACAATGCAGAATTATCCAAAGCAGTGAGCTCTAATGTTTCAGAAAGTGTTTTGAAAGAAATGGACTATATGATGAGGATGAAAGAAGAAAGAGAAGAAGAAAGGTTTAAACGTCTTGATGATTCGATTCGTTCAAAACAAAAGGCCAGAAAAGAAATTTCTGCAACAAAGGAGAAGAGAAAGAAAAAAAAGTTCTTCGGGAAAAAAGCAGATTAAAAAGCAATTTTGGGTAAGTGAAAAATAAAACTCATTAAAAGCATTCTTTTAATGAGTTTTGTTTTATGCTAATAGAGCGATTATTTTGCGCTTAATTTACTATTTAAAGCGTCTACTACTTCGTTAACGTCAATACCGTGAACCATACAGGCTTCCTCTAATGACTCACCTTGTGCAGATGGGCAACCGATACAGTGCATACCAGCATCTAGTAAAACAGGGATTAGGTTAGAATCAATAGCAATGATATCATGAATAATCATGTCTTTTGTTATTTTTGCCATTTTTACGTCCTCCTTCTATAAATTTTCGCTATTTCCATTATATTCTGACATACGAAATGAGTCAAGATATACATATCTATTGTTTCCAAAAAATACACTTTGATACTTGTATTATTTCCAACATTATATTAGAATATATGTATTCTAAAAAAAGGAGGATAAATGATTATGGCATATGTAATTAGTGATGGATGTGTAAGCTGTGGAGCTTGTGCAGGAGAATGTCCAGTAGGCGCAATCTCTGAAGGAAGCAGCCAGTATGAAATCGATGCAGATGCTTGCATCAGCTGTGGCTCTTGTGCTGCAACATGTCCAACAGGCTCTATCAGTGAGGCATAATTGATTATATGAGAGTATACAAAAAAGTTACCTATCAATTAGTTGTAATGACTTTAATTGATAGGTATTTTTTTGATGAAATAAGAAATTCTAACCGTTCCTACATATTGGATAATACAGTAATCGCATCTGATTTAATAATGCATTCAAAGTGCTCTTTGAAGTAATCAAGTGTTGCATAAGTTGTTTTTTCAGGTACTCCGTATTCTGAAACGATATTACATATTTTATTAAATTCCTCAGGAGTGTGATTGGATTTACTGATACATAAGTAATAGACTCCGGTCTGAGGATTCTTGTAAACTTGGTTTTCGCCAAAGTAATACTGTGATAAGTGGGCAGACAAGGTTATAATTTCTTGCAGATTGCTGAATGTGAAAACCTTTGTCATATTAGCAGTTATCGTGGATTTGCTTTGGGTAGTTGCGTCTTTCTTTTTATCAGTAGAGTCATCAGTAGACAACGAGGAAATATCAGCGTTATGGTTTGCACTTTTTCGGTCATCTAGTAATTCATTTATTTGATCAAAACAGTTAATAATCTCATCTACATATGCTTCGTCAGTATCATTCGTGTTAGATTCATCGCTTTGCTCAGGTGAAAATTTTGAAAACCTTGTATCAAGTTCATCAGGATCTTCAACTTTCGTTATTACTAAAACGAGACACTCTGGAGACACAGGAATTGCCTCAATCATCAAAGGAATATCATCTGCTTCAAAACCGAATTCGGCAGATGCTTGTTGCATCATTTCACGAAATAGTGCTTTTGCTTTTTCAGTTCCATAAGCAAGTTCACTGATACGCAACTGCCGGTCAACTAAATCAGCTTTGCTTAATGTACAACGTATTTGATTTTCATTTATCTTTTCGATTTTCACTTAATCACATCCTTCCGATGCTTTCATTACATAGATAGTGTAAACTAAAAATTATGTTGTATACAAAGTATAATTTAAAAAAATAATAAAGTCAATTAATTTGTCTTGTATGTTAAATATGTACAAAGAATATGAAAAAGATTGTGAAAATATTCGTGCTAAAAAATATTGAATTATATGTAACATGTCGTTATAATTTGGTGTATGACATAACTAATCTGAGAAAAGGAGGGTCGATGAATCGAGGTTATATGGTTTTCAAAATATCGAATCATAAGTGAGTTAGGTCGTGGAGGCACGTCAGTTGTTTTCCTTGCAGAACATGTAACATTAGGTGCTTATCGTGCAATAAAACGAATTTCAAAAGAACATGAGGCTTATGCTCAGCTTATGAAGGAAGTTCATATTTTAAAATCTTTAAAACATCCAAACATCCCAATAATATATGATATTGAGGAAGATGAGAAATATTCATATATTATCGAGGAATATCTTAAGGGTGAATCTTTAAAAGCATTTCGACTACGTCTTTCATATTTAGATGAAAGGAGTATCGTAGATTTTACATTTCAAATTTGTGATCTCATACAATATTTACATACGTTTCATAAGGAAATTTTATATCTTGATCTGAAGCCGGATAACATTTTGGTTTATAAGGGAAAATTGAAATTGTTAGACTTTGGTGCTGCTGTTTATGCAGAAGAGTATAAGGACACATCTTTCTATATGGCCACACCAGGATATATGGCACCAGAGCGGCTTAAGAATCTAGCAGATGAGAGAAGTGATATTTATAGTATAGGTTGTCTACTTTACTTTTTAGTAACGGGAACACTTTATCAACCGTCTTGTGTCTCGAGAAAGTGGACTTGGATATTGATACGAAATCACAGATTCTATAAACTCATAGAACGATGTATAAAGGTGGCACCATCGAAGCGGTTTCAATCAGTGGAGGAAGTTAAGAGCTATGTGAAAAAGGTGCCAAGAATAGGGGAGATTAATAAGGAAAGTTCGGTTATGTCATATTGCATTGCGATAGCAGGAAGTGAAGACAGGGTAGGAGTAACACATATTGCATTAGCATTAACTAGTTATGTTTCAAAAATTAATGGAAATTCTATTTATGTTGAATGGAATGAAAGTGGTTTTTTGAATGAATTTGTTACATACTACCCTGAAGTAAAAGAAAAAGATGGATACTGGTACGTGAAACATACAAGAATGCAGTCTAGAGAGAATTGGATTAGTGATTCTAGAAGGAGTCATTATCGTTTTGTAATCAAAGATTATGGAAAATTGTCAGAGGCAAACTTAGAAGAGTTTCTTCACGAACGAAACAGGATACTTGTGATAGGGACAAAGCCATGGGAGTGGAAAAGGACGATGTTCTGGATGGATAAACTTTGTGATTGTGAATCTGTTTTATATCTGTTTAATTTGTTGGATGGAGAAAATCAGCAAAGGATAATGAAGAATGCATTTTGTAAATTCTGCATTTCTGTACCGTATCTGAAGCGGTTATTTTATGATAGTGACTATCAAAAAGAAAAAGTAGTATTTGATAGTGTAATTCGTTATGTTGTATCAAATGAAAGTTCTGGAGGTGATTATGTTTTTTTGAGTGGAAAAAAGAATGTTTGTGGAAGAGGAAGGTGATTCGTAATCGAACTTTTGCAGTTATAGGTTTGTATCGAGGTGTAGGCACAACTCTATTTGCCATCAATTTTGCATGTTATCTGGAGAAATACCATAAGGCCAAGGTTGCAGTAGTGGAGCTGAATGACAGCGGAGATTTTAGAAAACTAGCAGAGAATTTACAGCAGTATACATATATCAAGCAGAGTTTGACAGGTTTTCAGGTTGGAAAGTTAGATTTTTATAGTTCGTCCTTAAAGGTGTGCAAACACAATTGTTTGATTGAAAAATATGATTTTGTTGTTTATGATATTGGTTCAAAGTTTGTTAGATATATGGAAGAAATCATGGGCTGTAACCAGAAGGTTATATTAGGAAATAGCCAAGCTTGGAGAATATGTGAATACGAGAAGTTCCTTTCTTATGTAAGGCAGATAGAATCATATAGGACTTGGGAATACATTGATATGGCTATGAGTAATAAAGGGATTCATTTTGTTGATAATGGTAAAATCAAACTAAAATCAATGGAGCTAATCAGACAAACATTTGAGGTGTCAGATCGTGCAGCTAAAATATATCAGTCTCTTTTGTAAGGAGGTATGAATGAAGATTGTAAGATGCAGGAGAAAATACTTTCTGCGTGTAGTTGTAAAAGGTATTTTGTTAGTTTTATGCATAGGAGCAGGTATTCTCATAGGCGTAATATTTATTAAGAAAAAAGACAGCAGAATAGCAGAAGACAAGAGAGTTTATATCTGTGCACTTCGTAAAGATGTAGAGTCTGGTCAAGTACTTACGCAGAATGATGTAATGAAGGTGCCGGTTATTAATGAAGGTGAGAGTTTTTTGGCAGTTGATTTTGATGCGTGTATTGGCAAAAGGCTAAAGCAACCGTTGCAAAAGGGCAGTATTATTAATTCCTATATGCTGATTGATGGACGGAGTGATAAGGAAGGACTGCGGAAGGTGCCTTATACGTTTATTCGCAATGCGGATGCGTTAAAACGAGGAGATTTTATAGATATTCGAATATCCTTTTCAAATGGGGCTGATTTTGTTCTACTGGGGAAAAAAGAAGTAATTCGTGTGGAAGAAGGACAAGATTCTAATGAAAGAAGATTATGGCTTGGTTTAAGTGAAGAGGAAATACTAAGAATGTCAAGTGGCGTGGTGGATGCTTATCTTTTTGATGGTGCCTGTATATATGCAACACTGTATATGAACTCTTTGCAAGATGCATCAATAGTCAACTATCCAGTCAATGAGGTAGTGGAGGAACTGATAAGGAAAGATCCTAATATTATACAGGTTGCACAGAATAAGAAAACCTATGAGCTGCGTAACAGGATTTATGAAAATGCACAAGGAGAAAAGGAGGAGTCTGTACAGACACAGGAAAAGAGTCTTATTTATTTCGATTAGCTAGACTTGAGTGATGTAAAATAGAGAGCAAATATAAAATGTTTCACAGTCAGATTATAGGTTCTCTATTATGTAAATCGTTCCTGCACCTTCTACTATCAGCTGGGAGATGACAAGGATGAGAAATAAGAATCAGTGGATTTTAATGGATATCGAGGAGGCGAGTAAAAAAGGCCTTGAAGTATGCATTGATGGAAAGGAATATACATATTCCGATATCATGAGAAAGAAAAGATATTTAGTCAAGGAAAATGCAAATTATATGTCGGACTACATATACGATGAACAAGGAAAAGTTGTAGGAGTTCATTATAACAAAATAAAATAGGAATACCTCTATACCGTTCCGGCAGTTAAGCTGTTTATAAAGAACAGATATTTCGTTGTAAGTTCCTTTGACAATATAGGGAGCGATACAGGCTCCCTATATTTATTTCTAGCTTTTTCTTGTACAATATTCTAAGATAGTGCTATAATAAGAACGACTAAGTGCAAAAAAGTATTGCTATAGTATAGGAGAGTTATGAAAAGAACTATTAAATCAGAGGGAATGACATTTAATCAAAAGCGTTTCTTTGAATTGGCAGGAACCTTAATATTACTGGCAGTAGCAATCATACTCCTTTGCTCAGGTATGGTTTTGAATCCATTTCGGGTGGCGAACATTAGGCGGGAAAGTGATATTGAAAAAGCCTATAATGAACATATTAGTTATGTCAGAATGGAAGGATTATCTTTAGAGTTTACAGGCTATTACAAAATGAATAGCAAAGGAAATATTGCGTATAATTGCTATATTACTACAGGTTTTGATACAAAATATTTTGTGTTTATTCCAGTTGAAGGAACGGAAGATGAAAATGGAAAAACTATAGAGAAAATCAGCGATTATAATTTGCTTGGAAGACTTAGGAAGGATGAGCAGCTTATGGATACAGTTGCAGCAGACTATGAAGTTACAACACAAAAATTTATAGAAGAGTGCAGCGTATCTGAAATTATAATCGATGAGGCAGGGGCTAAGAGAAAAGAAGTGTTAATCATTTGGATTGCACTAATTGGGCTGTTATCCTCATATATCATATATGTTTTAGTAGTTTTATTCGTGAATAGAGGTACGGGAGGAAAACAGAATGGAGAAAATCAAGCATAATAGGCTTTTGATGTTGATACTTGGAGTGCTTATAGTACTTGTTATAGCAATTAGTGCAATTGCAATAAAAAAACTTGTACCAAGTAAGAAAGTTATGGATTTGAAAGAGTATTACAAAGTTGACTCAGACAAAGTAATGGTTATTTTGCAGAATAAAGTATCGGATGAGCAGGGCTTATATCTTGATGGTGTTGCTTATGTAGACTATGAAACGGTGAGGGAATACTTAAATCATCGTTTTTATTGGGATACGCATGAGAATTTATTGATATTTACAACTCAGTCTGAAGTGATAAAAACAGAAATAGGTTCAAAGGATTATTATGTAAATAAGAGTAAATCAACTGTTCCTTATCAGATTGTGAAAACAATTGGTGATAAGGTTTATGTTGCATTGAATTATGTAAAATTATTTTCTAATATAGAATATGAGGTATATGAAGAGCCTAATCGTGTTGTGATTCAGTATGACTGGGGACAGGATTATTTGTATTCGAAAGTAAAGAAAGCGACACAGCTTCGATGTGGAGCAAGTATAAAAAAGGATATACTTGTGCAGTTAAAAGAAGGTGCTGTATTAACTTATGTTGATACAGAAGAAGTAAAAGATGCTAAGTTCAAAATGGTAATGACACAGGATGGTGTTATTGGTTATGTGAAAGGAAAGCATGTAACAGCAGCAGAATATCAGACACTTCAAAACAATTATGTAGAAGAAAAGTATTCTCATATCAGCAAAGAATACACCATTTCGCTAGGCTGGCACCAAGTAACGAATCAAGATGCCAATAACAATCTATTAACAGTATTGGATCAGTCAAAAGGGATTAATACAATTTCCCCTACATGGTTCTCTGTTACAAGCAATGAAGGAACAATTAGTTCATTGGCAAGTGAGAATTATGTAACAAGAGCACATAATTCTGGCGTTGAGGTGTGGGCTCTGTGTGATGATTTTAATAAAGAAGTGGATATGAATCAGTTATTATCTTACACTTCTAGAAGAGAAAAACTTGAGAATGAGTTAATTGCTAGTGCAATTAAGTATGATTTGGATGGTATCAATATTGATTTTGAAAATATTACATCTAAATCTGCACAGCATTACATTCAGTTTTTAAGGGAGTTATCTATCAAGTGTAGAAATAATGGAATCGTTTTATCAGTAGATAATTATGTACCTGCTCCTTACAATAGTTTTTATGACTTGAAAGAACAGGGACAGATTGTAGATTATGTAGTAATAATGGCTTATGATGAACATCATGGCAATTCAGAGGAAAGTGGCTCAGTATCTTCTATTGGATACTTTAGGGATGCAATTGATAATACCTTAAAGGATGTGGACAAAGAAAGAGTTGTAGTAGGTCTTCCTTTCTATACAAGAATTTGGACAGAAAAAGCAGATGGAAAGGTATCTAGTGCTGCATATGGTATGGGACAGAGTCGTGCTGTTATAGATGCAAATGGAGCAAAAATTCAATGGAATGAGGAAACCGGGCAGCATTATGCTGAGTTTAAGACAGAAGAAGGATTAAACAAGGTATGGTTAGAAGATGATAAATCCGTTGAATTAAGAATGAAAGCAGCATCTGATGCAGGTGTTGCAGGAACGGCTTACTGGAAGCTTGGAATGGAGAAGTCCAGCGTTTGGAATATAATACAGAAGTTTATTAATTAGAAAATAAGAATAAGAACAAAACTTTTTCATAAAATGATAGAAAAGAGAATTTTAGGTTGTAATCTATGAAAAAGTTTTGTGGTGTTATTGTTATCTTACTTTTGGTAGTTGCACTAGGGTATGGATTAAAAGATAGTGTAGCTACATTTGGAACAACCAATATTGTGACGAATGATACAAAGGAAAAAGACAAGAAAGTTATTGTGATTGATCCTGGTCATGGAGGATTTGATCCTGGCAAGGTTGGTGTTAATGAGGTTCTTGAGAAAGATATTAATCTGAAGATTTCACTATTGCTAAAAGACGTGCTGGAATCAGAAGGATATGAGGTAATATTGACACGTAAAGAAGATTGTGGTTTGTATGCAAGTACAGACAGTAATAAGAAACGTGCCGATATGCAAAAACGTGTTGAAATAATAAATAGCAGCAACGCAGTTCTTGCGGTAAGTATTCATCAGAATAGTTTTGAACAGGAAAGCTCAAAAGGAGCCCAGGTTTTTTATCATCAAGAATCGGAAAAAGGAAAGGTTTTGGGGGAAACACTGCAAGAAACCATAAAGTCGGTTATTGCAGATGGCAATCATAGGGTTGCAAAAGCAAATGATTCCTATTATATGCTTAGAAAAACCCAATGTCCATTGGTAATTGTAGAGTGTGGTTTTCTATCGAATCAAGCTGAGGCAAAGCTTTTGACGGAAGATGAATATCAGAAGAAAATGGCAGGAGCTATTAGGGATGGCATAAAGAAATACTTAGAACAGAATGCATAAAAGAGGTCTTATAAATGATAACAAAAGTTAAGAAAATTAATAAGGATACCTGTAGTAAGAAAGATTTTGATGAAGCGGCAAGTATTTTAAAAAGTGGAGGATTAGTAGCGTTTCCAACAGAAACGGTATATGGGTTAGGCGGAGATGGACTGCTTTCCAGCGCTGCAAAAAAGATATATGCAGCAAAAGGCAGACCATCTGATAATCCGCTAATTATTCATATTGCAGATATGAATAGCTTATCTGTGTTAACCAATAAAATTCCAGAAAATGCAAAGAGGCTTGCAGGGGCCTTTTGGCCAGGTCCTTTGACCATGATATTTAATAAGAGTGATAAAGTTCCTTATGGAACCACAGGTGGATTAGATACCGTTGCTGTTAGAATGCCAAATCATCCAATCGCATTGGAATTAATTCGTACATCGGGAGTTTTAATTGCTGCACCTAGTGCAAATACATCTGGAAGACCTAGTCCAACTAGGGCGGAACATGTAATTGAAGATTTAGATGGAAAGATTGACATGGTAATTGATGGTGGAGAAGTTGGTATAGGCATAGAATCCACTATTGTAGATATGACTTCTGATGTTCCCACAATCTTGAGACCAGGTTATATTACAAAAGAAATGTTAGAAGCAGTGATTGGTGAGGTGGTGGTTGATAAGGCGATTTTGACAAAGGGAGTCAAAGATGGCTTAAAACCAAAAGCACCAGGAATGAAGTATAAACACTATGCTCCAAAGGGAGATTTAACTTTATATGATGGACAAGAAGAGGAAGTTGTACGTGCCATTAATAAAGCAGTAGAAGAAAAAAGAAACGGCCACTGTAAGGTTGGCGTTATTGCAACAGAAGAAACGAAGAATAAATATAAGGCTGATTATGTGATGAGCATAGGCTCTAGAAAAGATGAAGAGTCAGTGGCAAGACATTTGTATGCAATATTAAGGGAGTTTGACCACCTTGAAGTAGAATATATATATGGTGAATGTTTTTCAAAAAATAATTTGGGACAGGCAATTATGAACCGTTTGCTTAAAGCGGCAGGATATCATGTGATAGATGTTTCAAGTAGTGAAAGGTGTGATACTGATGAAGTATGATAAAGTCGTCTTTGTTTGTACAGGAAATACATGCAGAAGTCCAATGGCAGAGGCAATTTACCGTGGGATGTCAGTAGATGGAACAATTGAAGTGTGTTCACGTGGGCTTGTTGTATTGTTTCCAGAACCATCCAATCAGAAAGCGGAGATGGTGGTAGAAAATCATAACTTGTCATTGGATAATCATGTTTCGACTCAATTGACAAAAGAAGATCTAGAGGGTAATGTTCTTGTTATCACGATGACATTTGCACAAAAATTGAAAATAGCAGAGGAATTTGGACTCTCTGGTAACTTATATACGCTAAAGGAGTATGTTGGTGAAGAGGGAGATGTAATTGACCCCTATGGAGGGACTGTTTTAGATTACGAGGAATGTTTTTCTGAATTATCAAGATTAATTAAGAAATCATTAATAAAACTTAATGAGGAGGACCAGGAATGATAGGAATTGGATGCGATCATGGCGGATATGCCTTAAAGCAAGAGATTATTGGGTATCTGAAAGAAAATAATATCCCTTTCGAAGATTATGGATGTTTTAATGAGGAATCTGTAGACTATCCTGAGTATGCTAGAAAAGTAGCGCATGCCGTTGTAGACGGTACTTGTGAGAAAGGTATTTTGATTTGTGGTACTGGTATTGGGATTTCAATTGCTGCAAATAAGGTAAAAGGAATTCGAGCTGCTTTATGCCATGACTGCTTTAGTGCACAGGCAACAAGAGAACATAATGACGCTAATATTTTAGCCATGGGGGGAAGAGTAGTTGGCCCTGGACTTGCAATTAAGATTGTAGATACATTCTTAAATACAGAATTTTCTAATGATGAAAGACATATTAGAAGAATAAACAAAATTGAGGAGTAGTTATCTACTCCTTTTTCATTTTAAGGTAGACAAAGGTAAACAAAGTGTATATAATGTCAGTATCTAAAAATTATCAAGAAATATTGGAGCATAAAATGAAAAGAGAAAGTCGTTCAGTTTTAAAAGCATTGACGATGATATCGCAAGTTGGGATTACATTTCTAACCCCAATATGTTTATGTGTAATTGCTGGATATTATTTAGATAAGCATTTTAAAACACATTATTTATTTATTATTCTTTTTTTCTTGGGGGTTCTTGCAGCCTTTCGAAATGTCTATTATTTAACTAAGAGTTTCTACTTGAAAGACTTAAAGAGAGAAAATGAGGAGCTTGAATATTGGAGGCACTTTACTGCAAAAGGTCAATCTTCTAAGGAAGATAGCAGGAGTGAAAATGGTACTGATAAGGAGTAAGATATTGGAAGATTCAAAACAAACATTAAACAGACTACTTTTGGGTATTCTTTTATATGCAGTTCCATTTACGGTATTAGGGGTATTGTTAATGAATAACAGACGTTCTTATGTGACAGGTCTGATTATTGGTTGTATTCTTTCTGCATTCATGGCGATTCATTTATATAGAAGTCTGGATTATTGTCTTGATCTCGAACCTGAATCAGCTGAAAAAGTAATGAAAAAGAAAACAATGATTCGTTTTCTTGTAATGCTCGTAGCAGTTGGGACAGCATTCTGTTTTCCAAAAGTAATTAATCCAATTGGGTTATTTATTGGTATGATGGGGTTAAAAATATCTGCATATTTTCAACCTTTTATTCATAGATAGTGTGCCATCATGGTATGCTTGATTTAAAATATAAAGAAAAGGAAGGTGAGTTTGTGAATGGTTGGATGGCATTACAGCCACTTGTTTTAGCTGCTGAGACAGCAAAAGCAGCAGATAAGTCGAATGAGTTGGATCTTGGTATTAATGGATTTCATCAATATCATTTATTTGGACAAGAACTCTATATTACCAACACACATATAGCCATTTTTATCGTTATGTTAACGTTAATTATATTTAGCGTAATAGCGAATAGGGTTATTAAAAAGGCAGATCCTACAAAGGCTCCAGGTGCATTCTTAAACTTCATCGAACTGATTGTTGAATCAGTTGACAACCTGACGAATTCCAGCATGGGTGAGAAACATGGCTATAAGTTTTCAAACTACATTGGGACATTGTTTGCATATATATTCTTATCGAACATTTCAGGTTTGTTTGGCTTAAGACCACCAACGGCTGACTATGGTACAACGCTTAGTCTAGCTCTGATTACATTCTTTTTAATCCACTATAATGGATTTAAGTATCAGAAGATTGGGCATATTACAGCATTATTTAAACCGGTTATTTTAACACCAATCAATATTATTGGTGAAATAGCTACACCAATTTCACTATCATTACGTTTATTCGGTAATGTTATGTCAGGAACTCTGATGATGGCATTAGTTTACGGTTTGCTTCCAAAGCTTCTAACATTGGCTTGGCCAGCATTTTTACATGCTTACTTTGACGTGTTCTCTGGAGCAATCCAAAGTTATGTATTCTGTATGCTAACTATGGTATTTATTTCTGACACATTTGGTGAAGAATAAAATTAAGAATTATTTTTTATTTAAGGAGGAATTTTCAATGAATATAACAAACGAAGGCTTAGTAGCAGCATTTTCCGCATTAGGTGCAGGTATGGCAGTTATCGCAGGTATTGGACCTGGTATTGGACAGGGTATCGCAGCTGGTCACGGTGCAGCAGCAGTTGGACGTAACCCAGGAGCTAGAGGTACAATCATGTCTACAATGCTTCTTGGTCAGGCCGTTGCCGAAACAACAGGTCTTTATGGTTTACTTATTGCATTCTTATTATTATACGCTAACCCACTTTTAGGCAGATTCTAGTTTTGTGTAATAAAAGAAAAGCCAATCGAAGGGAGGCAAGAAAGTGAACTTTATTCTGTTAGAAACAGGCTGGATGAATAACCGAATCTTCGGTTTGGACCTACAGTTACTTGTAGATGCAGGAATAATGGCAGTTGCCATGCTAGTCTTATTCTTCTTCATGTCAAACTTACTGTTCAATCCAGCAAGAAACTTTTTGAAAAAAAGACAGCAGTATATTCAAGATCAGCTTGATAATGCTGAACGTGATGAAAAACAGGCCAAAGAATTCAAAGCTGAATACGATGGCAAGTTAAAACAGGTTGATAAAGAAGCAGAACTTCTTATCAGTGATGCACGTAAGAAAGCGTTAAAGCAGGAGACTGTTATTATTAACGAAGCAAAAGAAGAAGCTGTTAAAATAATTGATCGTGCCAATAAAGATATTGAGTTAGAAAAGTCTAAAGTTCAAGATGAGATGAAACAGGAGATTATCAATGTTGCGGCTGCTATGGCTGGTAAGATTGTAAAAACTTCTATGGATGAAAAAACTCAAAATCATTTATTTGATGAAACGTTAAGAGAGATGGGTGATGGAACATGGCAAAGCTAGTTTCTAAAACATACGGACAGGCGCTTTTTGAACTAGCCTTAGAAGAAAATGCTTTAGAACAGATTTTAGAGGAAGAGGCTTTTGTGAAAGAAGTTTTCGCTGAAAATGAAGACCTTGTTACTTTGTTAAATCATCCAAAGATTAGTAAAGATGAAAAGATTCAGGTAGTGGAAAATATTTTTAAAGGTAAAATTAGCGACACCATGGTAGGCTTTCTTGTTATCGTTGTAACAAAAGAGCGCTATGATGAATTAAATCATATTTTTCAGTACTTAGAAGAAAAAGTGAAAGAATATAAAAATATTGGAGTTGTAAGTGTAACAACTGCAGTTGAATTAACAGAGGAACAGAAACTTCAGTTGACAAAAAGACTGTTAGAAGTTACATCTTTCAAACAATTAGAGTTCCATTACGAAGTCAACCCTGACATTATTGGTGGAATGATTCTACGAATTGGTGACAGAGTTGTAGACAGCAGTATTCGAACAGAGATTGATCAGATGGCAAAGAGCCTTTCTAAAATACAACTCTCTTAATTACAAATAGAAAGAAGGTGCATAGGTATCATGAATTTGAGGCCGGAAGAAATCAGTTCCGTTATTAAAGAACAGATTAAGAATTATAGCACACAACTTCAAGTATCTGACGTAGGTACCGTAATCCAGGTTGCGGATGGTATTGCACGTATTCATGGTTTGGAAAATGCCATGTCTGGTGAACTTTTAGAGTTCCCTAACGAAATCTATGGCATGGTTCTTAACTTAGAAGAAGACAATGTTGGTGCGGTTTTACTTGGTGATGCCAAAAATATAAATGAAGGCGATATAGTAAAAACAACAGGTAGAGTAGTTGAAGTTCCTGTTGGAGATGCTATGTTAGGCCGTGTTGTTAATGCATTAGGACAACCGATTGACGGGAAAGGACCTATTGCATCCACAAAATATAGACAAATCGAAAGAGTAGCATCTGGTGTTATCTCTCGTAAGTCTGTAGATACACCTTTACAGACAGGTATTAAAGCGATTGACTCCATGGTTCCAATTGGACGTGGTCAACGTGAGTTGATTATCGGTGACAGACAGACTGGTAAGACTGCGATTGCCCTTGATACAATCATCAACCAAAAAGGTCAAGGGGTAAAATGTATCTATGTTGCAATTGGACAGAAAGCCTCTACAGTTGCTGGTATTGTTAAAACTTTAAGTGAATACGGTGCAATGGATTATACAACAATCGTTGCTGCTACAGCGAGTGAACTTGCTCCACTTCAATATATCGCTCCTTATTCAGGATGTGCGATTGGTGAAGAATGGATGGAATCAGGTCAAGCCGTATTAGTTGTTTACGA
>DBKX01000079.1 GCA_002297865.1 Lachnoclostridium sp. UBA739 | reverse complement strand
TCCCCACAATTGTCTGTTCGTCTTTCTACACTCAATATGCGAAAAGACGATGACTTGCTCAACCTTCCGCTGTATCTCGTGGATAAGTTGAAGTCGTTCATAGAAAGTCTTTTGTAAAATGAGATGACTCAGGCATAAGATTTACGAGGCTTTCGGATTCTGAGAAACTAATAGGAACATTTTAAATAGCCTATGCTGTTATAAATCTTATCGTTTTTTTATTAAAAGTGCAAAAAAAATAACTATTTGTTTGTAAATATGATTCTTTATTGTATATTTGCAGCAATAAATCTTTAAAACAAAATATTATGGTACAAGAATTAGAAAAATTAAAATTGGGAAATCCATAGATGACGATTTGATGGACATGATTGTTGGTGGTACAAGTAATGTTTTTTGAAGGGACTGAAAAGGAATTGTGTTGTGTCTACAAAAATGATGAGGGAAAATTTATAAATTGGTTGATGGGCAACTATTATAAAAAATCAAGACAACATTAAAAATATTCAGAATTATGCGCATACGTTATCCTTTCTTCCTTATCCTCTTGTTTATTTCATGTATTAATTTGTTTGCACAGAAAAAGTGTGTAATTCATGGTCATGTGTATGATTCCGAAGGCAAACCGATACCTAATGTAGCTGTCTTAGTAAAACTTGACAGGGTTATTGGAGCTGCAACAAACAATGACGGTTATTATCAATTCTCTTTTTTTTCACTTGACAGTGTAAATGTTTCTTACTCGAACGCATCTTTTGAGCCTCAAGTGTTAAGGTTTGCTCCACAAGATACCATAACCGCAGATGTAGTATTGTCTGATAAAACAAATTCTCTTGCCGAAGTTGTTGTCAAGGGTGAAGTTGTCAGGGTCTCAGACAATTCCATTGTATATTTGCCCACGCAGCAGCAAAAGAACAGTTCCAATTCTGGCATTTCCTTACTGTATAATATAATGTTGCCGGAACTGAATGTGAATCCTTTTACAAATTCTGTCAGTTCTACTGACGGAAGCAGTCTTTCCATGTATATTGATGGAAGAAAATCAAATATTGGTGAGGTTAAAAGCCTTCGGCCTAAAGATATTATTAGAGTAGAAGTTTACGATGGCAATATGGAAAAATTTCCCAACGAACAGAAGGTCGTAAATTTCATTCTTCGTCATTATGATTATGGAGGCTATGTAGACGTCAGAACCGACAATCGTTTCTTTTATAATACCCACGACCAGTCTGTCCAACTGAGCCTTGACTCGAAAAAATGGAATTATACCATTATGGGGGAAATAGCAAACAACAGAGACAACGGTATAAAATCTAATGGTGTGGAGCATCTGCTGATAGACAAGCCGATAGAGAGAAAAACAAACATCACTGGCGGAAAAAGTGGCGGCGACAGCTATTCAGGAGTGTTCAAAACGTTGTACAAGAGCCAAAATACTATGTTTTACGCTCAAATGGGTATGAAATATTCAAAGGACTTTTCAAAGGAGAGTTCAGAAATAGTCTATATGGCAGATGGACTTTATGATAGTCGTGCTTTGCAAAACTTACATACTAAGGATATTTCGCCGACGCTGAATATGTTTTTAAGGAAGGATATAAATAAAAATCATTCAATTGAGGCGAAACTGACATGTTCATATTTGAACAGGACGTATGACAGGGCATATGAGGAGAATGATTTTAATTTATGTAACGACATAAGGGAGCATGCATATAAGTTTGACGGTAATCTTAAGTGGAATTACAGAATAAACAGGAACAACAGTTTTAGCGTATTCCTTTGGGATGTATACAGTCGTAACAAAAACTATTATTATAGTAATAGAGAAAATGACCAGCAACTTGTGTCAAATGATTTTTTGCTTTATCCAACTTATACATACATTCAAAACGGAAAATTCTATTTGAGTTGTCAGGCTGGATTTGATGTGTGCCACAATGAAATAAACAAATACCGGTATTCGAAAGTTTATCCTCGTCCGGCATTGACGGTGAATTATTATATTTCCAAGACGAATAGCCTTTTCATGGATGTAAGGATGGGCTCCACAATACCAATGCTTTCGAGAATGAATTCTGCGGAACAGCAAATAAACACCCTTCAGGTGGTGCGTGGAAATCCGTATTTGCAGTCGATGAAGATTCTTGACGGACTTTTGTCGTATAATATCCATACAGGCAACTTCCGTATGTCTGCGTTCTTTTCGTATAATGCCCTTTATGACTTGTCGAAAAATAACTATGTGACGGATGCAGGAAAGCTTGTACAGACATATATTTCCGACGGTAACTTCAATGATTGCAAGTTTGGTGTCAACTCAGTTGTCAGTTGCCTTGGAAGGAATTTCCAAATTAGATGCAGCCTTGCGTATCAAAGGCAGAGTGTGACGGGAAAGGACAAAGACCATATTGATAATTTTATATATAATGTCAATGTGCTGTATCATTTAAAGAACTTTGCATTTTCGGCATACTATAATTCAAAATCTAAAATGTTGTCAAGTACACCTATGATTATGGAGTCTTTGCCAGACTATGGACTATTGGCAACTTGGGGCTATAAAGGATTGTTCTTGGAAATTGGAGCAAAAAGGATTTTCGAGAAGAATTCTGGAATATGCCGTTATTATAGCTATGACAGATACAATACTTTTACTCGCAGCTATTCAGATGCACAGGATAGACAGGTTTACGTAAAGCTGAGTTATAGTTTTGATTTTGGCAGGAAGATTAGTCATAAGAAAATAGAGAGCAACAATTCGGTGAATTCTTCTATAATATTGTAAAGATGACAAGACTTTTCAAAAGATTCCCTTTCGTCATGCAGCGTGACTCGGCACATTGTGGAGTTGCATGTGTGGAAATGCTGTGCAAATATTTTGGAAATGATGTTTCTTACGATATAATACTTGATTTTTGCAGAGCAAATGTCAATGGCATGTCATTTAAGCAGATAAGAAGTACTGTTGAGCATTTCGGTTTTCTTACGAAAAGTGTTAGGATTCCTTTGAATGAGCTAAGAAAAGTAAATAGTATATGTATATTGCATTGGAATAAAAATCATTATGTTGTTCTCTATAAAGTGAAAGGAAATTCATTTTATATTGCAGATCCGGCAAAAGGAAGGATTAAGTATGAATATGATGATTTTGTAAAATATTGGAGTATTGATTCCAAAAGTGATTCTGAAGGATATGCCATGTTTGTGGAGCCGACAGATAAATTTTATAATTATACTAAATATGACAACAAAAGTAATTCTTTCAGAATATCAATTTATCTGAAACAGTATGCCAAGTCTATATCTCTAATATTTTTTACGTTGCTTATTACGGGTATATTCCTTTCTTTACTTCCGTTTCTTACGCAAAAAATTGTTGATATTGGTATAAAGGACAAAAATATGTTCTTTATTATGCTGGTTCTGTTAGGGCAACTTGCTTTAACATTAGGAAAGATTACTTTTGATTTTGTCAGAAAATGGATACTGGTAAAGATTTCCATGAGTATAAATATTTCTATGGTCAGTGAATTTTTGATAAAGTTGGTAAGGTTGCCGATGTGGTATATAGAATCAAAACATATTGGTGATTTGCAACAACGCCTATATGACCATTCTCGAATAAATTCATTTTTGACAACACAAATTCCCAATATCATTTATTCTTCAATTTTGTTTCTCATTTTTTCAAATGTATTGTTGTTGTATAATTCCATCGTATATTTCGTATTTGCTGTATTCAGTATTTTATATGTTTTATGGACAATTGTATTTCTTAAAAAGAGGAAGGTTATTGATTATGAATATTTTGACAAACAGTCAGAAAATAATATTAAGATTTACCAATATATCAATAACTTACAGGAAATTAAATTGCAAAATTGTGAAGCAAGACGTTGTGCTGAATGGAAAGAAACCCAAAGGCAGATGTTTTCAGTTCAAACAAAAAATCTGAAATTACAGCAGACGCAAGAAATAGGTAGTATACTCCTTAACGAGACGAAAAACATTGTTATGACAGCATTTACTGCTTATGCGGTAATACTTGGAAATGTTTCATTGGGGGGAATGTTGGCTATACAATATATAATAGGTCAGCTAAACGGACCGGTAGAACAGCTTATGGGGTTTATATATTCCTCTCAGGACGTTAGAATAAGTATGGAAAGAATAAACGAAGTCCGTAATTTGCCGAGCGAAGAGAATATTTATGGAAATATAGAATCTGTGAATCCTTCATTCGCAACGGCTATAACAGTTTCTCATCTAAACTTCTCTTATGATAAATTTTCTGACAGGTATATTCTGCAAGATATCAACTTGGATATAAAACGAGGAAAGGTTACAGCTATAGTAGGAGCCTCAGGAAGTGGAAAGACAACGTTACTGAAAATTCTGCTTGGGTATTATATGCCGACAGAAGGAACTGTGCGTCTTGGGTCAGATGAACTGAAAGCATATAACATTCAATGGTGGCGTCGTCAGTGTGGTGCCGTTATGCAAGATGGTGTTATCTTTTCTGATACTATAGCCCGAAACATATCTATAGAAGATGACAATATTGACTATTCCCGTTTGAATATGGCAATAAGAATGTCTAATTCTTCAGAATTTATAGACAACATGCCTTTAGGCTATAATACGGTAGTTGGACAGGAGGGAATAAAATTGAGCAAGGGTCAAGCTCAGCGTATTCTGATAGCAAGGGCTATTTACAAGAATCCAGACTATTTGTTCTTTGATGAGGCAACCAACTCATTGGATGCAAAAAGCGAAAACGCCATAGTTTCAAGTCTAAGCGATTTTTTTAAGGATAAAACAGTTGTAGTAATTGCCCATAGGTTGAGCACAATAATAAATGCTGATCAAATAGCTGTTTTGAATGACGGACGAATCGTTGAAAGTGGCAGACATGAGCAACTTTTAAAACTGAAAGGTTATTACTATGATTTAGTGAAAAAACAATTGGATGTATAGTTTCTCCAATTCTTTTTTTGCATTATAATTAACACATTCTTCGCAATATTTTTCGAGCTGTACGGTTGAAATCATAGTAGGTGCGTTGTCTCACCGCACAATGAGAAATGTTATCAAGCATTTTATCA
>DBKX01000146.1 GCA_002297865.1 Lachnoclostridium sp. UBA739 | reverse complement strand
CTAATGAGATGAAACGTAGAGGGCATGATGTAAGTTTAGTGTATAGTGATGTGCAAATAGGAGATTTTTATTATTTTTTAGACAAGAGCATACCCTGCTATGATCTTCGTCATTTTGAAGGAGAAAAAATTTCTTATCCCTGGTATTTAAAAGTAAAGAGAGAATTGCTTCGCCCATTTAATACAAGAAAGGCAAGGACAGTTAATACAGATTTTGCACAAAAGTATTTATTAAAAAATTTGCAGAAGGTACTTGAAATGACAACACCAGATATCATTATAACCTTCCAATCTGCAGCCAGCAAAATGCTCCTTTGTGATTTAAAAACTACTATTCCCGTTATTACTATGAGTCATGGCGATCCAGAAGATTATTTTCATACTTATCCGAGAGAAGAAATTCCAGCTTTGGAAAAAAGTGCAGTCTGTCAGGTTTTATTACCATCTTTTGAACAACACTTAAAAAATCATTTGCCAAACGTAAAAACGGTGGTTATTGGTAATGCAATTCCCCAGTATGATGTCCAAGCTGATTTAGCGACGGCAAAGGAAACCTATAAAATTATTTTTGTTGGCCGATTAGCAAAGAATCATAAACGACCGCACCTGCTGATAGAAGCATTTGCTGGACTGGCTGATGCATGTCCTAATTGGAATGTAGAACTTTGGGGAGCTGAAGATGGCAAGGCATATTACAAAGAACTGCAGTTGTTGATTCGTAAAAATCATTTGGAAAACCGCATTTTTCTTAAAGGGACGACCGGTGATGTACCCAGCGTATTGCAGCAAGGAGATATTTTTGCGTTTCCCAGTGCTTATGAAGGTTTTAGCTTAGCTTTAGGTGAAGCGATGAGTATGGGATTACCTTCAGTAGCTTATCATAGTTGCGAATCTGTTTTGGGAATGATTGAGAACAATAAAACAGGAATACTTTGTGATGATGGAGTAGAATCTTTTCAGAAAGCTTTAAAAAGTTTGATGAGTGACCAGAAGTTACGTATAAATGTTGGAAATAATGCCCGTGAATCAATGAAAAATTTTTCTCCACAAATTATTTGGAATACATGGGAAAATTTGTTAAAAAAATTTGCGATTACACAATCGGGAAATTGAGGCTATACTGTTTTATGAATATTAAAATTTTAGTTGCAACCCATAAATTATATTGGATGCCTAATGATTCTGTTTATGTTCCTATTCAAGTAGGTAAAGCGGGAAAAAATAATTTGGGATATTTGACAGACGATACAGGAGATAATATTTCTGCAAAAAATGCCCATTATTGTGAATTAACGGGAATTTATTGGGCTTGGAAACATTTGAAATGTGATTATATTGGGTTGTGCCATTATCGTCGATATTTTGGATATGATACTTATTGCGAAGATGTAGAAAAGATAAAAAGCACGATTTTTACACGTTCTGATTATGAAAGATTACTTTGTCAACATGATGTAATTTTACCTAAAATTTCAAAAATTGGTAATAGATTGACAGTTCGTGAAGAATATGAAAGAGCTCATTATGGAAAAGATTTAAAAGAAGTGGAATATATTGTTAAAAAATTATATCCGGAATATAAAGAAAGTATGGAAAACGTATTAAATGGCAAATATATTCATTATTTTAATATGTTTGTTATGAGAAAAAACTTATTTGATTCATACTGCAGATGGCTTTTTGATATACTCTTTGAATTAGAAAAACATATTGATATTTCGTCATATGATTCCTATCAGTCAAGAATTTTTGGCTTTTTAAGCGAAAGATTACTAAATATTTGGATGGATAAAAATAAACCTGATATTGTCGAGGCAGATGTAGTTTCTTTGGAACCTGAAAAAACTTCTATATGGAAAAAATTAAAATATGAAGTATTATTTAAGTTAAAATGAAAGCGGTGATAAAGAGTGAAAACGAAAGAACTAAATAATATTACTTTTTATCGTTCAGATAAACGGTTTGAAGTAATTATGGCGATATGTATTGGTATTGGTGTATGCTTTACTCGGTTAGCTACAGCTATTTCCCAAATTTCTTTAGTGTTGGCCACCATATTAGGAATATATTTATGGTGGAAAAACGGGAAAAAATTGGAATTAAATACGTATGCTAAACAGTATATAAAAATAACTTATATTTTCTTTTTTGCTACACTCATTTCTATTGTTGATGTAGATAATAAATTAGCTGTGTTTCATAGCTTTTTTGATACATGGGTTTGGCGATTTATGGTGTTTATCTTAGTTACAGCATTTTTAAAAAAAAGAGAATATTTAACAAATATATTAATTGCATTTTTTTGTGTGTTTTCTATTGACTGCATTGTAGCTTGCTATCAATTTTTCATTTTACATTGGGAACGGGGAAGAGGATTCCATGGTGATTATTTAGATCTTACGGCGATTATTTGTATGGTATTGGCTATGTCTGCAATTATTCTATTAGATATCCGTTTTGAAAGAAATTTAAAACGGTTTGCCGTTTTAGGGATAATTAGTTCAATTGCTGGGCTGTTTGGATGTTTTGGGCGAGGGGCTTTTTTGGTAAGTGCGTTGGCAGCACCTTTTTATTTGTATTATTATTTGCGAAGCAGTAAAAAGATAGCTGCTATTATTTTGATAATCCTTTGTTTGTTTGGAGGAGTCATACTGAGCAGTCCTAAATATGTTGCCCGTTTATCAACTACACTGAATACAACGACTAATCGATCTAATGTAGATCGAATTTGGACTTGGAAATCCAGCTTGGATAT
>DBKX01000001.1:5154-8060 GCA_002297865.1 Lachnoclostridium sp. UBA739 | reverse complement strand
ATAGAACAGTAACAAGAGTTGTATTGAAACACAGTTTTTTTTGCCATATTTTTTTAAATTTTTGGATAGAACAGTAACAAGAGTTGTATTGAAACCCAATTCCATGCTTAATAACGTGAATTGGGGACGTATAGAACAGTAACAAGAGTTGTATTGAAACTGATTTTTGCGATTTTCTCACGTTCTAAACGCTCCGATAGAACAGTAACAAGAGTTGTATTGAAACAGTGTATTGCATATCCACAGGGAATACCATCTAAATAATAGAACAGTAACAAGAGTTGTATTGAAACTTTCTTTCCTGATATGTCTTCTATTTCTTTTATATTTATAGAACAGTAACAAGAGTTGTATTGAAACTTCGCCAGCCATAAAGCTGACACAGAACAAACTTTTGATAGAACAGTAACAAGAGTTGTATTGAAACTTGCAAAATTAAGGACAGGGTTTGGCAAGTAATAAATAGAACAGTAACAAGAGTTGTCTTGAAACTATTACATTTTTCATACAAAAAATAACTGCCAGACCTCGAAAGAATCCAGCAGCTCGTGTAAAATATCAGTATGCAAACATCTATATATTTCCAAAAAGATCATACAAAAAATGCAAGTGGATATCAATTGAAACTTCCGCTAAATATCGAAACAATTATTCCAAAAAATGATTCTGTGCGGTTACAAAGTCAGTTTGTGGTGGCAATGGTTTTGCCAGACCTATATTCTACATAGGAATAATAAATACAGATTTTTCTACACGCGCTATGGAACTTTATTGTAGACCAGCTAGTTAAAGTCAATGGTTAATAAAAATTGAAATCCATTCAATTATGGTTTTATGGTGGCATGAAGGATTTTAGCAGGTGTAAGGTACTGACTTAGAATCATTTTTTCCTTTCCTGATACAAAAGTTTTTGATAGAATTAGTGATGAGAGAATTAATAACAAAGACCTCAAATCCTGATTCTTTCAGGAGGCAGAAGAGCGGGAAGTGGTAGATTCTGGTGAAATTCAGAAATATACGAGATTTCATGGAGTGCAGCTCTTTTGCTTTTTTTATTGCAGAAATGGCAAGTGCAAGGAAATTCGAACTATTGTGAATAATTTTAAATCTCAGATTCTATATGGAGATTATGAAACTGTATCAAGTCTTGCAATTTACAGCTTTTACGCCCAGGCAATGTAAAATATAAATGGAATTTTAATAAAAAATTAATGATACGTCAGAAAGGAACAACCCTCATGAATCACATTTACTTTACAAGACACGGAGAAACCATCTGGAACGTCGAAAACAAAATCTGTGGAGCAACAGACATCGCCCTTACCGATTATGGTCATCAACAAGCAATTGCGCTAGGAAAACAAATCGCAGCAGATGGCTTGC
Source organism: Lachnoclostridium sp. UBA739 (assembly GCA_002297865.1). The sequence continues at coordinate 6,677 of DBKX01000001.1, read as the reverse complement.
AAATTGATCAAATCCTATATTCCCCTCTACAGCGCGCAAAAGAAACCGCAAGACACATCTCCGAAGAAACTGGCATCCCAATGCGAGAAGAGCCAAGACTAAAAGAACAGAACTTCGGAATCTACGAATCCACTCCACGAGACGGAGAAAAATTTCGTCTTGCAAAAATGAACTTTATCAACACATTCGAAGGCGGAGAATCCATGGCGCAAATGTTTCAGCGGATCTACAATTTGCTAGACGATCTCAAAACCCAGTCCGAAAACAAAACCTTCTTACTCGTTGCCCACAACGGCATTGCAAGAATTGTACAGTCCTACTTTACAGACATGAGCAACGAAGAATTTGCAATGTTTGGAATTCATAACTGTGAAATTCTTGAATATAAGTGGTGATTAACCGTTATTATGATATAGCTCTAAAAAGGAAGGAATTACCACGAAAAAACGCTCATTGTGTCGAAATACAATGCCGATAAAATTAACATCTGCTCATTGATTGATAGAAACAGAAAAAATGGTAGAAGGAGAGCGTTGTTAAAAAGAATATGGTAAAAAAGAAACAAAAAAGTATAAAAAATACGATCTTTCTTAGTTTAATGGTAGTCGGAATCGTGCCGTCAGTAGTATTTGCCTCAATTGCAGGGGGTGTGGTGATGTCTTCTATGTACAAAAGCGAAGTCAGTTCATTGAGACAGATTTCAAGTCTGATTACAGAAAATATGGAAAAGTGGGGAGACGAGAACATAATTTTTGTTGAGGATTTTGCATCATCGGAGATATTAGTGAGCAATGACATTGATATGATCCAGTCAGAGCTAAAAAACAAGCAGGCACAGAATAAATCTATTGAAAATATTATTTATGCAGATGTATCCGGTAATATTTTGGCGGATTCTTTTGGAACAAAAAATGAGAATATAGCAGGTGAATCTTATTTTAAGAATGTAAGGGTAGAATACACTTATGTAAGTGACAAGATTGGTGAAGATAAACAGGCATTCTTTATTTTTTCATCACCAGTAAAGAAAGATAATAAGACTGTCGGTTATATCCTATGTAAGGTAAAAGCAGATAGTATTGGCTCTGCTATTGGAAAGAACACTTTCTCTAACAAAGGTCAAGTAATTGTATATAATAATGCCGGTGAAATCATGTACCAAAATAATGAGAACAACGGCAAGAATATGAATTTACTTGATAGCAAAAGTGGATTTAGTACAATAGCTAAAAATGCATTGGAAGGAAACTTTAACAGTGTCAAATATTCAAATGGATCCGACCATGGAGTGGCTTCATATAACTATGTATCCTCATTAAACTGGGGCACTATCATTACAACTTCAAACAAGGATGTATATGCTGGGTTCAGAAACTTAATAGCAGTAGCTGTACCACTTAGTATAACTGTTATTATATTGACTGCTGTATTATCCGTTATTATTTTAAAGAAATTTCTCGGAATTATAAATCGTATCTTAGATTTTACCAAAGAAGTTGCAATTGGAAATCTTAACGTGGAGG
>DBKX01000001.1:0-5131 GCA_002297865.1 Lachnoclostridium sp. UBA739 | reverse complement strand
ATTGGTGATGCAGTTGAGATTGCTAGTATCAGTGATAATTTGAATGTGATGGTTGAAGGATTAAGAAAACTTGTTCTAAGTATTAGTCAAAATAGTGTAACTCTCATTCAATCAGCCAACGAATTAGGAGAACTTTCTTTAGTAGCAGAAGATAGCAGTCAAATTATTTCCAAATCAATGGCAGAGATATCAGCTGGTTCTGTTTCACAAGCAGAAGAGACGGAACACATTTTAAATGAAGTAAGAGATTTAGAAAAACAGCTGCAAGATCTTATGAAAAATGTTTCTCAGACAAACGAGGCATTAGTAAAATCAGAAACAGCTCTTAAAAAGGGAAGTAAAGAGACGAGAGAACTTCAGACTACATCACAGCAACAATTTGAACTTATTTCTAAAGCTGTTGTTGAAATTAACAATCTTGCAGAGTTTGTAGATAGTATCGATAGTATTATGGAAGCCATTGGCGATATTGCAAGCCAGACAAGCTTACTGGCATTAAATGCTTCGATTGAAGCGGCTAGAGCAGGTGAACATGGTAAAGGATTTGCTGTTGTAGCAGAGGAAGTTGGTAAATTAGCGAACGAATCACATAGTGCAACACAAAAGACTAGTGCTATCTTACAGAGTATAAAAGAAAAAGCGGAAGAAGCCAAAAAAATAATGAATTCTATTGATGCAGGAATGAAGCAACAAATCGAAACAGTAGATGGAACAATGAACATATTCCATGAAATCACTGATGTTGATACAACAATTGCTCAAAATGTGAAAACCGTAAGTGGGCTAATTGATTATATTAAATCATTTACAGACAGTTTACTTGTATTAATTGAGACAGTTTCTAGTGGAACAGAACAAAGTGTTGCGGTTGCAGAAGAAGTTACAGCAACGTCAAGTGAACAGTTAACAGTTGTTGAAAAATTAAAATCCTCAGGCGAAGGTATTTTGCAGATTGTAAATGAATTAAATGATAATATTGACAAGTTTAAAATAGAATAAGGAGGAGACAGTATGAAGAAGAAATTATTTAGTCTTGGTATCGCATGTGCTGTATCCGTATTAGCTCTCAGTGGTTGTAAATCTAAAAATGCTGCAAATGAGAATAATATTGTTAATATATCCATTCTCAATTCCAAAACAGAAATTAATGAAGTCTTAGAAGATGTGATGAATGATTTTATGCAGGAAAACAAGGATATCATCATCAAACTTGTTAAGTTTAGTAACACAGGAAATTATGCTGATAGGTTAACAGGACTCATTGCCGTTGATAATGCACCGACCTTATCATTAATGGATGTAGCTGATATAAAGAATTACAAGGATAACTTCTTATCATTATCCGATGAAAAGTGGGTAGATGAAGTAGTCGGTGGAATTAGTGACATCGCAAAAAATGATAAAGGGGAAGTTATTGCATTCCCATTGTCTACAGAAGGAACTGGAATTATTTATAATAAAAAAGTACTAAGCGATGCTGGGGTCAATCCAGATATTATAAAGACGATAAAAGATTTAGAAGATGCCTTTAAAAAAGTAAAAGCAAGTGGAAAAGATGCAATTATTATTGCCAATGAAGACTGGGCTTTAGCAAATCATTTCTTAGCAACAGCTTATGCAGCAGATATTGATGATTCAAGTGTTGATGCAACGGCTTATTTTGAAGGTCTTAAGAGTTCTTCAGATGCAATTCCAGCAAATAAGAAAATCAATGGTTTAATTGATGTCTTTGATATTATGAAAAAATATAATATTTATGCTGATAAACCATTTTTACCATCCTATGACACATGCTCTAAGCTGCTTGGCAGTGGAAAAGTAGGTTTTTGGTATGGTGGAAACTGGGCATCTGGTAATATATTAGCTAATAGTAATGGTAATAGTGAATTTGGATTCCTTCCAGTTCCGATGAGTAATAACGCTTCGGATAAAATGAATCGTTCCATTGCGATTGGTATTACAAAGTATTTTTCTATCAGCAGCAGTGCATCGGAAAAACAAATTGAAGCAGCTAAGAGATTCTTAGATTATTTAGTGTATCACAAGAACGGAAATAAGTTTTTAGTGGAAGACTGTGGTATGATTCCAGCGTTTTCTAATATGGAAATTCCAAAAACAGATCCATTGGTAAATGAAATTGTAAAATATAGAGAAGCGGATCAAACTATTGAATTAGTAAATGCGTATTTACCAAAAAATAATCAAAAAGAGCTTTGTGGTGCATTACGACAATATCTAAACAATGAAATTACAAGAGAACAATTGATACGGATTATTAAGAACTTCTGGAAGAATAGCTAGTGAGTCTTAATAACAGGAAGAAGAACGTGAGAAATTGCGTTCTTCTTTTTTTAAGAGAATTATACCACCACCATTTAGCAGCGCTGCCGAATCAGCTTCATGGATTAATTGGAACTCCTGCGGATGTATTTAGTTCATACGTTCATGGTTCATCATCTTCAGTTAATAACTCAATTGGAATCAAGTTGTGTTCAAAATTTTTAAACAAATAAATTATAATTTTTCACCATCCACCTTGCATTCTCAAAATATAAGAGTACAATAATAGTTAAATCAAACATACTAAGCGAAAGGATGAATTAAGATGAGATTTGCCGAAAGAATGAATCATGTTTCAAAATCTTTTATTCGTGAAATTTTGAAAGTGACAGACCGCCCAGAAGTTATTTCTTTTGCAGGAGGTTTGCCAAATCCAAAATTCTTCCCAAAGAAAGAGATTGCAGAGGCAACACAGAAAGTAATTGAAACCAATGGAGATAAAGCACTTCAATATAGCACAACCGAAGGATATGCGCCACTTAGAGAGTACATATATAATCGTTATTATAAAAATATTCCAAATGTAACACTAGATAACATTTTAATTACAAATGGTTCTCAACAAGCCTTAGACCTAATTAGTAAAGTATTTATAGAAGAAGGCGATTGTGTTCTAGTTGAGAAACCAGGATATCTAGGTGCAATTCAATGTTTCTCAGTTTTTATGCCAGAAATCAGACAAGTAGAGCTCTGTGAAGATGGAATCAACTTAGAAGAGTTAGAAGAAATGCTTACAAAATACAATCCAAAATTATTCTACTGTGTACCAAGTTTCCAAAATCCAACAGGTCTTACATACTCCGAAGAAAATCGTAAAAAACTTGCCGAAATCATGAAGAAGACGGATACGATCTTAATCGAAGACAATCCATATGGAGAATTGAGATTTGAAGGGAAAGACTGCTCCATAATTAAAACCTATCTTGGAGACCAGGCAATCAGCCTTGGTTCTTTTTCCAAAGTATTTACCCCAGGTATGAGACTTGGATGGCTTTGTTGCTCCAATGAGATCCTGGATAAAGTTATTACTTGTAAACAAGCCAGTGATTTACATACCAATATTTTCTCACAAGTTATTTTAGCGCAGTATCTAGAAGATAATGATATGGATGCACATATTCAAGAAATCAGAGATGCATATGGCATGCAAAAAGAGTGCATGGTAAATGCCATGAAAAAGTATTTCCCAGCAGAAGTGAAATTCACGAATCCTGAGGGGGGAATGTTCTTGTGGCTGACACTTCCAGAAGGTGTATCATCTCTTGATCTGCTAAGTGAAGCTGGTGAGAAGAATGTAGCTTTTGTACCAGGCAACCCATTCTATGTAAATGTAGATAAGATTAATACTTGTCGTTTAAATTATACGGCGTCGGAGCCAGAAGAGATCGAGGAAGGTATTAAGAGACTGGCGGAAGTGATTAAGCATAATTTATAGAGTTAGCCTGTATAGTTTTCATGAGGATGTCGCTTTTCATAGAAGGGATGTCCTCATTTTTCATTTCCTGCCATTCTCTTTTTAAGATTGCATATTGCATGGTGTTTTCGTAGAGCGTTGTTCCATCTGGGTTATTTACAAATGATACAAATTCCAGAAATAACCCTTCACGGCGCATACCAAGTTTCTCGCAGAGATGCTGGCTTGATAAGTTGTAATTTTCTGTATAAGCGTAAATTCGCCTTGCTCCTTTTTCAAAGAAGAGATAATCAAAGAATGCTTCGGCGGTCTCAAACGCATAGCCATTTCCTTGGTAGGATTCATTTAGCATCCAGCATGGGCTGAATGTATCGAGGGTGGTATCGTTTGGTTCGGGTGATTCTGGATAGGCATCGATTTCACCGATGACTTTGCCAGATTCTTTGAGGGTGATGGCAAAGTAGTTTACTGAATGATATGGTGATCGTTTTTAAGAATGATTTGACATATTGCAAAATGGATAGTATAGTTAGATGTAAAGAGGTACTACCGATAGACGGTTAGTCCATTTAATATTGTGTTAATAACCGCATAGTTTGGACGGCTACGGCGGTTATTTTTTTGTTCTGTTACAGCCTATTGTATAACCTAGACCGAAAGCAGTTAAGCATAAGCTTAATACTGCTATTAGACCTTCTAATGTCATCATGGGCATCTCCTCCTATTATGTAAGATTTCCAACGTATCAGCGTGGAGTTCTATGTACTCTAAAAGTATCGTAATCGGAGGGAACTGTCCTCCGAGGAGGACTAACCGCCTACCGTAATGGTAGTACCTAAAACGATTATAACATTGAAACAGGAAATGCACAATTGCAAAAATGAGCAGGCATGTTGTTATAAATAGCATATTAAATCGTATTATCTAACACGAGATGACGATGTTAAGCGTGTACAAAGGATGTTTACGTTGTAATCTTCTACATAAGGGAAAATAGGTCTGTTACAGTTGTTTGAGTAGAGGATTGCAAGATGTTAGGGGAGAGGGATGAAAGTATAGTCTTAACATATTAGAGAAAACTCGTAATAATAATGTTAATAAAATAACAAGCGTATTTATGATAAACAATTATTGGGTGTAAACAAGTTGGGAAAATTGTTAAATGTGCAGGATATACGTGTGCAATTCCCAGGTGCATTTTATGGAGAATCTTTGCAAAGCCAATGCTGGTGGGAAGTTGATGGGAAAAAGTAAGAATGTTAAGGATATATCAATAGTCTGGGAAAATTTTAAGAAAAGCTTGAATTATAAGGGGTTTGTGGTATGATAGAGAATAGAAATGCCCTAAATACGTGGGTAGAACAGTAACATGAGATG
>DBKX01000405.1:2893-7501 GCA_002297865.1 Lachnoclostridium sp. UBA739 | reverse complement strand
AACAAAAGAGATTATTATTATTCAATTTTTGACGATGGAAATACATATAAAGTAGGAGATAAAGTATTAGTTAGTGGTTCAAATAGAAACGTTTTAGAAATTAAAGACATTATCACATTAGAAGAAGCAAAAGAAAAAGGAAGAAAAGATATTACTGCTGAAATTATTTGTAAAGTTGATGTATCTGCATATGAAAAACGTGTAGAAGAACGAAAAGAAAAAGAGAGACGTAAGAAAGAAGCTGATAAAATTAAGAAACAGATGGATAAAATGATTACAGAAATGGATCAAAGTAAGCGTTATGAAATGTATGCAAGTGAAAATCCTGAGTTAGCAGAGAAATTAAAAGCATATAAGGAGCTTATTGGGGAATGAAAGATAAAGAAAAACTACATAAATTTAGAAGAAAACTAGGATGGGTGGTTTTCTTCGGTGGAATTGCAGCAGATGTAGTATTATCGTGGGGATTTTTATTCTTGAAACCGCTCTTTCATCTTGTGTTTGAGATTTGTGCAGGTGAGGTTGCATCAGAATTAATTGGTATTACATTATTAAAATTTTGTTGTGCGCCGCTTGTATGGTATGTATTATTATGGTGTATCGAGGTTGCAACAGGATATTTAGGAGATTATTAATGAATAATAAAGAGAAAGAATTGAAAGAGCGTATTGAAAACTATGTTTACAAATTATTTACAGGACAGGAATTAACAGTTGAAGAAAGGGGAGGGTATAGTGGTGTCGGTATTAAGAAGTAAAGATGGCAAGGAATTAATTCTTGATTGTAGATGCGGTTGTAAAAATGGGATTCATTTTAGAATTGAAGAAAATAAAGATGACTATATATTTGATGAAGAATACATGTATATGACATATACGAATGGGAATTTCTATCGTGATCAAAATAATAGATTTTTTAGAACTTTAAAAAATAAATTGAGTAAGATTTGTGCAATTATTTTTAACAAAGATTACTACTATGCCGAAGCAGTATTTTCTAAAGATGATTTTGAAGAATTTAAAGAATACATTAACAGCTTTGCAGTACATAAAGAAAATAACTCCACTGACGTTGTGGATAATCAGTAGAGTTATTGCCATAGATCAGAACCAGTAATCTGTTAAGTATCATATCATTTTTCTAAGACTTATTCAAGTCGAGATTTTCCGATGTAATTAAAATTGAATAGAGGTGAACGTATAAATGGATTTGATATGGAGTTATAGATTTGAAGACGGGACAAAATTATTTCTTGTAAACAATGGACTTTCTGGATGCGAATTAGAGAAAATGGTAGAACTGCATGGGAAGGTAGAACTTGGATGTAAGAAGGCGATTATTACGTATTGTTAAAATTAATTCGAGGAGGAATAAATTATGAAACTTATTATAAATATGCCACTTATATACACCAGTGAATATAAAGAAGAATGTGCAGAAGATAGTATTCCAAATATCGGTGATGATTTTGATGAAACATATTATATTAAGAATAAAACTATAGAAGACGATATTTGTACATTAGATTTAGGATTCCAAAGTGAAAGGGAAAGTGAGGAGTAATATTGAGCTACTGGACTTACATAACAGTAACAATTACAGTGTCACCTATAGGATGCACACAAGCCCAGAAAAGATATATTCTTGATACTGTATTAGCACATTTGCCAATTGTTTCTAGATCAGAAAAAGATATGGATGTATATGTGATTCAGAAGAATGGTCATAATAGTTCATGTTCTTGCGATGAATTTGGACAAATTACAAATAATTTAACTGATTGGTATGGAGATAAATCAAGAGATAGAGGAAGTTTGCGTACACAAGATGAATATATTCTGGTAGTGGATGCTGCGTTGAGAGATAGAGAATTTGATCAAACCTATAGAGAATTTATCAAATGGCTTGTACGATTAGGTAAAAGAGTTATGATTGAAAATATTCTTGTAAAAATTAAAGGATATGATAAATCTACAATTATTAAAGACTATCGTGTTCAGAATGAGAAATATTCATATCAAAATGTTTTCTTCAATTTATTTGAGGGTACAAGTTGGGTTAGCGATAATGGAGAAGTTAATTGGTGTGAATATATGCTATACCCAAGAGCCAAAAATTCTGATTATCCAATGATGCTAGCTTATAAATATTTTAATGATAAAGAGAATGATGAAGAAGTAGAGAGAAGAATGAAATATGAAAGAGGATAAATGAAAAAGTATAAAGAGAAATATAAACCAGGAATGATATTCCGAAGTAAGAAATATCATGGACTTGATTTCGTAATTGATTGTGTTCAATACCGTAGAGGTTGTGAGTCTGCTTATAACTTTAATATGAATGCAATTATTGGTTATGACCGTATTGATGAAGAATCATTCATGAAGTATGTGAGCGTTTCAAAAGGCGTTGATTATAATAAAATCAAAAGTGGTGAAATAAACACATTTCCATATCCTTTTCATGGTGAAGTAAATCAAAAGTCTATGGATGCTTATATCAGAAAATATGAAATGGAATTTAGTGAAATGAGCGATAAAGAAGTTGTCGTATTTCACGATGATGATTTTGAATATTTTGCTTGTTTAAAAGAAGAAAATAATAGTTGAAGTTGGCATTTCATAGAGAAATTGAGGTGATTAAATGAAAAATAGAGAGAAATTTGCAAAAGAAATTTTGGATATTGCGTGTAAAGGTGGTTCTATAGCAGTAACTAACTTTGGAGATGTTGTTAATTGTAATGATTTTTCATGTGAATTATGTATGTTTGACCGTTATCATAATAATAAAGATTGTGGGAGCACATTACACAAATGGTCTGAATCAGAATATATTGAAAAACCTATAATTACATCAAGAGAAAAAATGTTTCTTGATTTACTTTTGCCAAAATATAAATATATTGCAAGAGATGGCAATACAAATAAATTATTTCTATACATAGATAAGCCATCTAAACATTCTGAATATTGGTTGTCAGAAGAAAAAGACGTAAATAGAATACGTTGTGATGTGTTTGATGTTAAGTTTGATTTTATCAAATGGGAAGACGAAGAACCTTGGAGTATTGAAGATTTGAAAAAGTTAGAGGTAAAAGATGAAAGATAGGTATAAAATTTACGATTATATAAAAACTGAAATTAATCCATATGGAAGACCATTTGGAGGAACAGTAAAAGAATTTGGGTTGAAACTTATGGATTATATTGAAAATATGAATGATGAAGTTTCGTGGATTCCAACTTGTGATAGTTTACCAACGGTTGAATTAGTGTATGAGTCATCATTTAATAATAAATATGAATCCCAAAAAGTTCTTATTCAGACAAAAAGAGGTGAAATATTTTCAGCAATATGCCTTAAAAGAGTATATAAGAATAAAAAATATAAGGATGATATTGAATGGTATACATATGGAACAGGTGGTAGAAGAATGAAAGTTATGAGTAAAGTAATTGCTTGGATGCCATTACCTGAATTATATAAAGAGGAATAAAATGTATAATGTAGACGACTACGATTACGAAGAAGATCCATATGACTATTGCTACGAATGTAGTGGGTATGGTGATGATTATTATACGGACGAAGATGAAGAATTAGTATGTAGATGTCCTGAGTGTTCTATGAATCCTAATTATGATCTGTGGGATGATTAATACATATCAAGTAAATTTCTAGGGTGATCACCCAATAATTTCCAAAAAACAAAGAAATATTATTTTCAACTAAATTATTCAAAATCCCTTATTTTACAGGGAGTTGCGCAACTACTTTATCCTAGAATTTACCTAAAGTCCTTTCTGTATATTTTGTAATGCTGCATAAATAAGGCATTCATGACTACCTTATAAAAATAATATTTTATCGGCAGATGGATTACGAGTATTGAGTTTATTTGACGGTATCTCATGTGGAAGAATTGCATTAGATAAAGCAGGATTTAAGGTAAAAGACTACTATGCTTATGAGATTGAACCAAACGCAATTAAAATTAGTAGATATAATTACCCGTCTATTTATAAATGTGGTGACGTATTTGAGGAAGATTTTAGTAAATATAATGGTATTGATTTGTTAATTGGTGGATCACCGTGTCAATTTTGGGCTTCTTCAAAGTGTTCTAAGACAGCAAAGAAGAAAAGAGAAGTTACGCCAGATGGTGAAGGATGGAAGTTATTTATGCAATATGTAAAAGCACTACATCAAGCTAATCCAAAATATTTTCTATATGAGAATAATTACGGAATTGGTGAAGAAATTCAAATTGCTATTACAAAAGAACTTGGTGTAGAACCTGTTCTTTTAGATAGTCAATTAGTTTCATCTCAAAGGCGCAAGAGATTGTATTGGACAAATATTCCGATAAAAGGAGAACCAGAAGATAGAGGAATTTTAGTAAAGGATGTGATTGTTGATGATTGTGAATTGGTAAAGCATTTTGATGATCGTATGAGAAACACATTAATCAAATGTGAGAATTACATAAAATATGATTTGAGTGGTAAGGGACATTATTCTCAACAAGATAGATTATATTATCTTGATAAGAAAGCACCGACAGTTCCGAGATGTAGAACTGAAACTAAGTTCAACGTTTGGTTAGGT
>DBKX01000405.1:973-2860 GCA_002297865.1 Lachnoclostridium sp. UBA739 | reverse complement strand
AGACTTCAAACATTACCAGATGGATATACAGAATTTGGTATGAATGAAGATGGAAGTATTGTAAAAATGCCTAAAACAAGGCGATTTGAAGCTATTGGAAATGGTTGGACTGTTGATATGATAGCTTGGATATTTAGTTTTATGAAATTTTAAATTAACTATAAATATAGCAAAACAAAAAAAGGAGAAAACAATTATGGGAATTACAGCTAAACAGACAGGAAAATTTAGAGGAATGATGAGAAGATTAGAAAATGAGCAGCTTAAAAGTAAAGCAGATGCCGTAAAGCGTAAAAAGAAAGAAGATAAGAAAAATGCCTGACATTACGATGTGCCGTAGTAGTGACTGCCCTAAACGTAGTCATTGCTACAGGGCGCAAGCCAAACCAAGTAAATTGCAAAGTTATTCGGATTTTTCGGCACAATGTTTTCAATACAACTTTTTGAGGTATTGGAGTATGAGTAGGGAATCTGATGAGTTAGGACGAAAAGGTTGATTTTATGACAAATACAGGAATTTCAGAAGAAGTTGCGCTATACAAAATGATAATGTTACCAAACGAAAATGATTTTGAAGATACATTAATTGAAGAATTTGGATGGGTAAAAGACGAATTTTGTGTATGGATTAGACATTCCATGCTTGACGATTTTATTCAGTATTTTATTCGTGAATTTGGATATTGTGGACTTGATGATGGTGGTGTAGATGTAAAATTACAATATGAATATGTTGTTATTAATTTGTGTAAATTACTAGGAGATGTTGATATTGAGTTAGTATTTCCTAAAGAAAAATATAGACATTAAAGGAGAAGTTATGGATACAGTGGATAAGAAAATTACAGATGTTAGAATTACGGATGTCAAGCTTAAAAAAGATGGTATCACATATTTATTAGATGTTGAATTAGATTGTAGAGATAACAAATCCTATATTAAAAACCTTTTATTGTGTGATACTAATAAGGCATTACATAATATAACCATTACAACAGATTATTATAATATGTTCCCATATAAACTAGAAACTTCTTATATATCTGGATTGTTTGAAGATAAATTAGAATTGATTGGAGGGTATTGTCTTACTAAGAAAGAAAAAGAAATGACATTAGAAGAGATTGAAAAAGAACTTGGATATCCAGTAAAAATCGTAAAGGAGAAATAAAGTTATGAATACGTGTCCAATATGTTATAAAACTTTGAAACAAAATATTGGATATTTCTGTGGATCACCAGTAGTTTATTTTACATGTATATGTGGTTATGATTCACGAAATATTAAGATGAGTTTTACCAATAGAACAACATCAGATAGGAGCAAAACGTATGAATAAAGTAACCAAATGTGTAATGTGGATAGCAAGTGCGATTGTCGCAATTACAGGAATAATAATCACAAAAGATATGGAATCTGCGATATGGATTATGATGATTCCTTTAGCTACGTCTATTTTAACACAATTTACTCAATGAAAAATTTATTTCATGTAGAGAATTATAAATTATAAAGAAAATATTTTAAATAAAAGGAGATAAATACATATGAGATTATTTAACAATTGGATTAACGGAGATTGCTTAAAAGAACTGAAAAAGATGGAATCAGAAAGCGTAAATTTTATCCTTTCAAGCCCACCTTATCATAACCTTCGAGTGTATAGTAATGATCCTAGTGATTTAAGTAATTGCGAAAGCTATGAAGAATACTATTATCTTTTAGGACTTGTAATTGCAGAGTGTGAAAGAGTTCTGAAACCAGGTGGTAAATTTGCGATCCAGTTTGAAGATTATAACTATACAATTGGTAGAGATAATCGAAGAGGCAAAGAATCTCTTGTGGGCGAAATCAATAAAATGTTTACAGATAATGGATTTGTTCTT
>DBKX01000405.1:0-954 GCA_002297865.1 Lachnoclostridium sp. UBA739 | reverse complement strand
TGTTGGGAGAAATATACACCACAGAGAGCTATGATTTCAGATGGCTCATTATGGTATAGAAATCTTAAAGTAAGGGATGCAATTATCGCAGCAAACTTTGGATATGTATATGTGTATAAAAAGAGTACAACTGGTGAAATGGAAAAAGAAAGCGGTTCAGATATTACTCTTGAAGAGTGGGCTACATATGCTTCTGGTGTATGGAAAATCCCTAATACATCAGTTGGCGGTGCAAATCATATGACACCTTATTCGTATGAATTATGCAAACGATTAATCAAGTTATATTCTGTTCCTGGTGATGTTGTACTTGATCCATTTGCAGGTAGTGGAACAACAAATAGAGCTGCGATTGAAAATGGTAGAAATGCTATTGGAATTGAATTAAATGAAAAATTCTACAATGCAGCACAAGATATTTTTGATAAATGGGATGATTCTGTTTTTGAATGTGACGATAATCACGATAAAATGATTGATCGTTTTAAAGAACAGCTTGCAATTGGAGAACTTAATAAAGAAAAAGGAAAAGCTGAAAAAGAAGAACAGAAGCAGATGAGAGATAGAAAGAAAGAACTTCGTGCAGAGATTAAAGAACTTGAAGCTCAGTTAAATGCACTTGGTATGAAAAAGTCTGAAATTAAGAAACTAAAAGATTCTGTAAAAGAGGAAGTTGCTGAATGATTTCACTAGAGATTCCAGTAGAGAAAATCCCTTATGTGAGAACCATTGAGGGGAGAAAATTTAAAGCAGGTAAATGGGAATTTCCAGATTCCGCATTACCTAAATTGCAACAATATGGTTTAGTTCCTTCTGATATTAAGGTTGAAGAAAAGGAGATAGTTCAGTATGAGCTATCTCCACATCTAAGAAAATATCAAAAAGAAATTGTAAATACGGCACTGAACGCAGGTTGTTATGGTATATTTGCAGATACGGGTACAGGAAAAACTT
>DBKX01000246.1:1600-3379 GCA_002297865.1 Lachnoclostridium sp. UBA739 | reverse complement strand
GAAAAAGAAGAATTATTAAAGAGATTATAAAATACAGATTTCGTAAGGCGACCAGTTATGCTGGTCGCTTTTTTAACTTATATTCCATACAATATTATAAAATATTAACGTACTATCTCAAAGTGCTGATAATCTTTTGCAGATTTCCATTCACCACCCCAAGAAAAACCATGCTTGATAAATGCATTATAACAAATATCGTTCTTATGAATAAAGTATGGACAGTTACCAGAACGATCCACATAAGGGATCCCATTTTCGGGAAGAACAGAAAATGTACCGTCAATCATTCGAATATATGGGTTGTACAAGGGATTAATATCGATAGCTAATCCTTGGCTATGATTAGATAATTTGCTGGTGCCTTCAATCGTACGATAGTTAAAGCAAGAGGAGTTATTATCCGCCATAGAACAAATATCATCGGCATCATATTCATCTACTAAGCGAATTTTTTCTATTGGATATTTGGCTTCAAATAACTCCTGAAAAACAGAGATGGTTTGTTGTACAATACCGCAATTTACAATAAGTTCACCCATATGAGCTTTTCCATCAAAGCCATAATGAGAGAGGTATATATATCGAAGTTCATCTAAGGGAATTGTACAATTTGGTTTATAAGACTTTAAGTTAATACGTTGGAATATTGCATCATCAATAGTGTGAACACAACTATAAAAGCCCTTGTCTAACAAAAGAAATCATCCTCCTCAATTACCTGTATTTCTAGGAAATCAAATTCAATGGTATCAATAAAGTTATCTTGGTGGAAGCGAGTTTTGTCATGTCTTTGGAACTCTGCAATATTAGTATCTAACCAAATTGGTTTTGACAAATCAAATTCATAGCAAATATCATCAATCGCTTTATATATCTTACGTGTTCTATTAAGTGTTTTATCATCATTCTCTATTGTTATATCTTTTATAAGATGATTATCTTTAAACATTTTAGCCCATAAACGAAACATGAGAATTGAGCTCCTTTCAGTTCTTTGAATTAAACAACATTATAGCAAAGCGTAATTGGAAACACAACAAAAAGCATACCAAATCCTTTTGCATTTTATACAATATATGGTATGATAAAACTATAAAAATAACACAAAGGAGTATAGCATGAATATACTAAAAAAGTTTTTTACTCGAGTATGTATTGATGGACTAAGCGGGATGGCATTAGGGTTATTTTCAACTTTAATTGTGGGAACTATTATACAGCAGCTTGGATTATTGATTGGAGGACATATAGGACAATGTGCTTACTACATAGGCAGGATGGCAGCTTCTGTTACAGGGGCAGGTATTGGCGTTGGAGTTGCATACAAGTTTAAAGAGTCGCCATTGGTTACATTATCGGCAGCAACCTGTGGAATGGTTGGTGCGTTTGCTACAAAGATTTTAGCGGGTGCAACTATTTTAGATGGTGCAACTACTTTAGCAGGGCCAGGAGAGCCATTAGGAGCATTTATCGCTGCATATATCGGAATAGAAATAGGACGTATCTTTTCAGGAAAGACACAGATAGATATAGTTTTGACTCCATTGATTTCCGTTGTATCAGGTTCCGCTGCAGGCTTGTTAGTAGGACCTAGCATAAGTAAGTTCATGAATCAGATTGGTGAAATGATTAACTGGGGGGCAGAGCAAAAACCTCTATTGGTAGGAATTGTAGTATCTGTTTTAATGGGAATGGCATTAACACTTCCTATTAGTTCAGCGGCTCTAGGAGTTATACTGAATCTTTCAGGAGTAGCAGCAGGAGCAGCTACAGTAG
>DBKX01000246.1:0-1552 GCA_002297865.1 Lachnoclostridium sp. UBA739 | reverse complement strand
GCAAGTTTTCGAGAAAATAAGTTTGGTGGCTTACTTGCACAAGGATTAGGGACGAGCATGTTACAGGTTCCGAATATTGTTAAAAATCCATTGATTTGGTTACCTTCTATTATAACAAGTGCTATCTTGGGGCCAGTTGCCACCTGTAGTCTTATTCAGATGAACAATAATGCGACAGGTTCAGGAATGGGTACAGCAGGATTAGTAGGTCAGATTATGACATATCAGGATATGGCACCCAAAAGAGGTTCTGTTACAACAATTATATTAATTGTATTATTACATTTTATCTTACCAGGGCTACTTAGTCTTTTAATATCAGAATTTATGAGAAAGAAAAAGTGGATTAAAGAAGGGGACATGAAGTTAGATATTTAGAGTATAAGACATAAGTGAATTACACATAACTATAAAAATGTATGGTATGAGGAGGCGCATATGAAAAGGATCGCGTTATTAACAAGTGGTGGCGACTGCCAAAGTTTAAATGCTACTATGCGAGGTGTCGCAAAGACTCTTTATCATAATATGAAGGATGTTGAGATTTACGGCATCTTAGAAGGTTATAAGGGGTTAATTTATGGAAACTACAAAAAAATGGAGCCAGCAGATTTTTCAGGAATTTTAACACAGGGCGGTACTATTATAGGAACATCAAGGCAGCCCTTCAAACAGATGAGAGTGTTAGACGAAAATGGATTGGATAAAGTAAAGGCAATGAAGGCAAATTACAAAAAAATGAAGCTTGATTGTCTAGTTATTATGGGTGGAAATGGAACTCATAAAACTGCAAATCTATTAAGAGAAGAAGGTTTAAACGTAGTCACTTGTCCAAAAACAATTGATAATGACATCTGGGCTACCGATATGACTTTCGGTTTTCAGAGTGCGGTAGATATCGCTACGAACGCTATTGACTGCATTCACACAACGGCGGCATCTCATGGAAGAGTTTTTATTGTAGAGATAATGGGCCATAAGGTTGGGTGGATGACGTTACATGCTGGAATTGCAGCAGGAGCAGATATTATATTGTTACCTGAGATTCCATATGATATTGACAAAGTAGTAAATGCAATACAACATAGGACAGACCAGGGGAAACGTTTTTCCATTCTTGCAGTAGCAGAAGGTGCAATTTCAAAAGAAGATGCAGCACTTCCTAAGAAAGAGTATAAGAAAAAACTAAAGGAAATGCCATATCCATCAATTTCGTACAAAATAGGAAAAGAGATTGAGGAAAAAACGGGACAAGAGATAAGAATAACCGTACCAGGACACACCCAAAGGGGTGGAGAGCCTTGTCCATACGATCGTGTAATATCTACAAGACTTGGTGTTGAAGCAGCAAATCTGGTGATGAAAGAAAAATATGGTTACATGGTTGCGTTACAGAACAACGAAGTCGTACCAGTTCCACTAGAAGAAGTAGCTGGGAAATTAAAAGCTGTAGATCCCAATGCATCCATCATAAAGGAAGCAAAAGCTTTGGGAATCTGCTTTGGAGACTAAAGAGGAAAACACCTGCATAGGGCAATGTCATTAAGTTAAG
>DBKX01000185.1:2884-3521 GCA_002297865.1 Lachnoclostridium sp. UBA739 | reverse complement strand
CGGCAAGTTTACAAGAAAAAATAGGTTATGGGGCTGTAACATAATAACCTCATCAAAAAATGGATTCAGATACCTTGAATCCGTTTTTTGATAGCAAAAGAGGCCCCCACAGGGCCTCTCAGCTGGTATAATTATTGTATGCGTAGGTAGGATGAATAATATACAGGCGTGTACGAGGGAGATTGTGGATAAAGAGATACTTTACCAGTAAAAAGTATATTATCAAAACGGAATGGATAGAAATAAGCAAAAATCTATCCATTCCATTTTGATTTAATTCAATCGGTTATGCCTGTTTGAAAAGTTTGAGTGAATTTAAAAAAAGCAGTTGTCATATAAGAATCTTTTCTATACACCAGATTTGTTATAACCGATGAATATTTATCTGGAAGTTCTAATACAGAAATATCATTACAACCTTCATGCGAATTTAAAATTGATTCTGGAAGCAGAGCAATGCCAAGCCCTGCATACAGACTGGAAACAAGAGAGCCTATGGAATTAAATTCAAGGATTGCTTTTGGCGTAATGTTGTAATCTTGTAGTAGACGTTCCAATAGACTGCGATAATAACAACCATATGGGAAAACGAGCAATGTATTATTTTCCAAATCGAGTTTTGTAATGCTCTCTATTC
>DBKX01000185.1:290-2850 GCA_002297865.1 Lachnoclostridium sp. UBA739 | reverse complement strand
TCTTTCGTAAATGGTTGATATTCCAATTCAGGATGTGATACTGGTCCCGCAATAAATGCAGCATCCAGTTCACGTCCAAGAACGCTGTTGATCAGATCTGTGGAGATTCCTGTACGAATGGAAATCTGAACATTCGGACAGCTTTTGTGATATGTAGAAAGCACCCTTGGAAGATGCGTCTGAGCAATGGTTTCCAAAGCACCTATGCTTAAAGAACCACTTGCAGTTTCTGTGTCTTTCATCGCAGTTTCTGTATCGGATAACAGTTTTACAATTTGTGCTGTATATTGCAAAAATATCTCACCTTTTGGTGTGAGTGTAACGCCACGATTATTACGGTAAAACAAAGGAACCTGCAGCTTTTGCTCTAATTGTTGAATTTTAGTAGAAATATTAGACTGCGCGTAATTCAGTTCATGGGAAGCTGCTAAGAAACTGCCACATTTTGCAACGGTCTGAAAAAATAGTATTTCCTGTATATCGATCATAGTATTTCCTCCTTCTTGATATATGAAAAATAGATATGTCCTATCAAAATTTTATTATTTATTATATAGCAACACAGGAGTATAATCAACTTGAAAAAAGGAGGAAGCATAGATGAAAGAAACATTACAAGACTTAAAAACAAGACGAAGCTGTCGTAAGTATAAACCAGACCAGATTTCCGAAGAACAGTTAAATGAAATTCTGGAGGCAGGAACTTACGCACCAACTGGAATTGGCGCACAATGCCCAGTCATTGTTGTAATCCAGGATAAAAAGACCAGAGATTATGTATCAAAATTAAATGCAAGAGTTCTTGGAAGCAATGCAGATCCATTTTACGGTGCGCCGACAGTGTTGGTTGTGCTTGCAGAAAGAAGCAGAAAAACATATGTCGATGACGGAAATATGGTAATTGCCAATTTATTAAATGCAGCTCATGCAGTAGGTGTGGATTCCTGTTATATTTACAGGGCAAGAGAAGTTTTTGATTCAGAAGAGGGAAAAGCACTTCTTGAAAAATGGGGAATCACAGGCGATTATGAAGGAATTGGAAATGTGATTCTTGGCTATGGAATGCCGGAAGGAATAAAAGAAGCAGCCCCACGTAAAAAGGATTATATCATTCGGGTAAAAGAGGAATCATAATGGAGTTTTTAGATGTTTTGAAAAAAAGACGAAGCATCCGGCAATATACTGGTGAAGAAATCTCAAAGGAACAATTACAGATGGTATTAAATGCAGGACTATTATCCCCTTCCAGCCGTTCCATCAGACCTTGGGAACTGATTGTGATACAGAATAAGGATACCTTAAAAACGATGTCCGAGTGTCGTATTGGTTCTGCTAAAATGCTTGCAAATGCTTCTGCTGCAATCGTGGTAACAGCCAACGAAGAGAAGTCAGATGTGTGGACAGAGGACTGCTCTATCGTAATGTCTAACATGCATTTGATGGCAGACAGTCTCGGACTGGGAAGCTGCTGGATTCAAGGACGTTTAAGAGATGCATCTGACGGGCAAACTACGGAAGATTATTTGCGAGATATTTTAGGATATCCAAAAGAAATCCATCTGGAAGCTATTTTATCATTAGGAATTCCGGCAGTACATCCAGATGGGCACTCACTGACAGATATTCCTGAAAACAAAATATACTATGAAAAATATGGAAATAGCGAGGTGCTATAATGGACAACGGAAAATCAACTTATTACATTGCCAGTTGTGTTTTTACATCGAAGTATCCAGCGCTCAGCAATAAAATACAACAGTATTTCAAAGAAAAATTTCATACCCGGATAGTACGATGCTGTACCCCAAAATATAAACTCAAAAAATATGAGGATCTGATGCCGGAACCATATCATGATGCATGGTGTGTATTACCGGATAGTGGACAGTTTGAAGATGACGATACTGTTTATTCTATTTGTCATAATTGCACGGATATTTTGGAAGAAACCAAACCTATGGTCAAAGTAAAATCAGTTTGGGAGAAGATTCTTACTGATGAAACATTTCCTTACCCGGACTACCAGGGAAAAGAAATGGCAATACAGGATTGCTGGCGTTCTTATGATAAAAGAGCAGAACAGGATGCAGTCAGACAACTTGCAAGAAACATGAATATCAAGATTATTGAACTTCCAAATAACTATGAAAAAGCAGATTTTTGCGGAACAACGCTTTATTCTCCGTGCGTAAAACGAAATGCAGTTTTAGCTCCGCATCGCTTTGTAGAAAATGCGGAAGGAAAGTTTGGAAATTATTCTGAAGATGAGAAAAAGAAAATCATGCAGGAATATGTAAGTGGGCTTCCAACTCGTGATATTATTACTTACTGTCACTATTGTCAGACAGGATTGGAACTCGGAGGTGCAAATGCTGTGCATTTGGCAAAACTTTTGTTTGGAGTTTGATAGAAAATAAAAAGACATATTTATTTTAGTATTGCTTTTCTAAACAAAAACACTATTTATTTTACTACTGGAAAATAAACAATTTCCTTGAGTTCATTGCCAAAAGGAGTAATTAGAAAGCATTTCCATGTTTAGATATATAACCTTCCTTAT
>DBKX01000185.1:0-239 GCA_002297865.1 Lachnoclostridium sp. UBA739 | reverse complement strand
CTTTCAAATCATCTGCCAATGATAGACGTAAGTACCTTTTCTTGACGTCCATTTTTATTTTAGTTTTATACGGTACAATCACGAAATCCACAGCTGTAATCTTCTAAAATAAGTATGAAAAAAGCATCTGCAATTCCTCACATATGCTTGATGTTATCAAACTCAAGAAGCAATTTCTTCATACTTTCGTTTATACCTATTCAGTTAATTTTGTTCGAGTTTTTTATCATGCTGCAGAC
>DBKX01000060.1:639-4848 GCA_002297865.1 Lachnoclostridium sp. UBA739 | reverse complement strand
TTGTTGAACTTTTAATACATATTTTGTAATGAACAATAAGGTTTTTCGATTGGCAGGTGTTTATATTAAGGAGGAACGTAAAATTGATAAAGATTGCGTTCTTCTTGTAACCTCTGATAGATTGGATGACGATGAAGATAAGTTTCACTTGGAGATAGAGTATGATATTGTCGAGGGTACTATTAGTGCTTCACAATGCTATGAGCATCAAGTATTGCCATATACTCTTCGTAAACGTGACAAGGTAAGATTGCTTGAATATATGCATCGTAATTGGCATAATCCTAATTTTGCAGACAAGAAATTATTTCTTGAATCACTCTATGAAGCTGACAATCTTTTGTATCAAGGAAATTCCTTACTCAAAAGAATTTATAAAATTCTTAAGTTTGATGGATTCTGTTCGGATAGCCTTCCAAAACTGAGCTTTAAATTTAGAGAGATTCCACATCGCTGCACAAGAGTTGATATTTATCTAGAAACGGAGTTTTTCACAGGTATAACTTCCAAGATGTCCATACAAGAGGCTGGAGAAATAATGGAAAGTAAAGGAGTGATTGTTCCCTCAGATTTCGAAAAATAATAAAAAAAGAGGATATATGGAATACAATATTAATAAAAACTATACATGCTTCTGTGCTGAGGAAAGACCTCAGTACAAAGCATACAACAAAGGTTATGAGTCGTTAACTACTGTTGAGCTTATTTCTATGATTATCGGTGCAGGTACTCAAAGAAATGTAGAACAGGCACGTCAGTTATACAAAGTGATGGCTGAGAGTCTCCATAATATAGCCAAAGCTAGGGTGGAGGACTTGCAGGTGGTTCAAGGCATAGGGGATAGTAAGGCTATTGCACTTCAGGCAGCCATAGAACTTGGCAAGCGTTATAATCTTGAAAAGATGGCTAATCGTCCAGACTTAGGTAGTTCCTTGGCAATTTATAATTTCATTCACCCAAAGGTGAGAGACTTGGATGTAGAGGAGGCACATCTTCTTTTAATGAATCAAAATTTTAGACTCATTAAACACGTAAAATTAAGTGTAGGAGGCATTACCGAAACAGCGATAGATGTGAGAAGAATGATGAGAGAAGCAGTTCTTAACAATGCTACTATTCTTGCAATTTCTCATAATCATCCATCTGGCTCTCCATGCCCAAGCAAGGCGGATGATGTCCTTACTCAACAAATCAAGTCTGCATGTGAGGTTATGCGTATATACTTCATGGATCATGTGATAATAGGTGATGGGAGTTTTTATTCTTATCATGACAAAGGCAAATTATAACATAACAAGGTTACGGAGAGGCTAACCACCTCTCCAAAAACGTCTTTAGAATGAAAGTTAGATTATATCATGATGAAAGACTGAGTGCTAAGAATGCGCTCGATGCTTGGTCAATTTATTGCCCTTATCCGAGAAAATATCAAAAAATCACCGGCGTAAAAGGAATCTTTCTTGGCTGCTCACCCACGGTGGGTGGTTTAATTCGTTGCTGTTGGGATTCCATATCTGTAGGACAAAAGGTATATTTGGGCAGACGAAAAGGCTTATCTTGTATGCCAAAAGATTTTCAAGATGTCTTTCACCAAATAGAAAATGCATATCAAAATGCTTTGAAGAAAGATACTTTAGAGGCATGGAAAAAGTTTAATTCTTTTTAAATTAATGATTATGAAACGAATTGATTTTAACGCAAAAAGAAAAGTTTTGCATGAGCAAATCCTTTCTGCAATTAAAAATCTACTCAAAGAGTATGATGTGAACGAACTTGATTTCCCTATGAATGGAAAGGTCAAACCTAGAGTCCTAAGAGGTCTCAAACTTGCTTCTGTTTTTGAGGAAATCCAGGTAACTAAGTTAACAATGAGAAACAACATCCTTATGTATAAAGGGTGTGGAGTTTCCGGTGATAAAGTCCTAGATGATGAAGATGATGAATGGATAAATCTCGAAAGAGATACCGTCTGCACCTGTTTAGGCAATTTGTATGATGTTGTTTTTGATACATTAGTTCACTAGCCGTAAGCCCTGTTTTCGTATGTGCTATCTTATATAATATGGTATATTCTATATTATATTAGATAGCACATATATTGTATTTATAATCGCCTTATAATTAAAAGATTATATAATATATATTAAAAGTTATATATTATTATGCGTAATATAATATGTTTTACTACCTTTGCATCGTAATTCACAATATATTATAACATAATGAAATCAAAGATTATTTTAACAGGAGTCGCTATGATATTTACGACTCTTCTCGCAGGATGTAATAGTCATCCATCGTTCAAGACTTCAGATGAAGCCATAGATGCTTGTAAAAATGAGTTGGTAGAACTCAGAGACAAGAAAGATGTGGACATCAAAGCTTTAACTGAAATAGCATCCAGCTGGTTGGAACTTCAAGACTCATCATATAGTGTCTTCTCGAAAGACTCTAGTGTTACTCTAAAGAGTCCTACTGCATTGGCTTTTTTCTTAGTTTCTGACTCTATAAAAGCCGAGATAAGAAGACTCGCTCTAGCTACGCCAAGAAGTATGAAAGATGTAATGTATCTTAAAGTAAATGCTGTAAGAGGAAGAAATAAAATAGAGAAATCAGAAACATATAAGGACGCTGTAGCATTTTATGAGAAACTTGATGATGTTGCGCCTATTGAAAATGTTGATGTTATTCTTTCAACATACATGAAGGTGCTACGCTCTTCTTCAAAAGGTTTTAAAAAAGAGCAAGATTTAATAAATTTCCTTGCAGCTGAAGACAAATGCTTCCGTTCTCTTATGTTGCACCTTTCGGATGTAAACACCGAAAAACTACAAGTTTTAACGCAAGCAACAGGTGAGATTTTCGATAAGTTTTATCCTGTTATAGGCTCACGTCAAAACGCCTTGAATGATAGAACTATGTTATATCTAACGATGCGTTTTAATCGACGTGTTGTACAGAACGCTTTGGCATGTAAAGATGATGTTGAAACAGGCAAAAATCTTACTCGTGACCAAAAAGCGAACTATAAATGGATGCTCATACAACCATATATCGCAATAGATGATTATTCTACAGCTGTGCTTACAGATAAGCAAAGAAAACAGTTGATTGATTTGTCTGTCAAATTACCTGAACTTCTTCAAAAATTAGATTCAGGAAAGGAACAGATGGATAGTGAAGAAAATTTAACAAAGGTTCTTTCTACATATTTCTTGAAGTCATATTTAAATACAACTCTATAAAGATGGATAAGATTACATTTGATAATATAAATGATCTTCTAGTCAAAGAAACTATGTTGAATCTGAAAGGTAATTTGCTGAAAAACCTTCCAGATGTGGTTGATTTCAAATCGTTAGATATAACTCAACATGATGATTTCTATGAAGTTTTTGTTATGCTTAAAAGACAATTATATCTAGAATCATATATTGATTCATTAGAGAAAAGTTTCAATTTGAACATATTGTTAGCTTCAAGAAAGTGGGATAAATCGCAGTATAAATTGATTGCTTATCATAGACCATTGGAGGGTGAAATGTATGCAGTATTCATAGATTCCGTTCAGTATGGTTTAATTGATTCCATAACATTCCGAGTATATGATAGCATTGAAATTATGCTATATAATTTGCAATCTGAGAAGAAAAAAATTCCACAAGATTGGAATGTACTAGAGCATCAGAATTACAAGGAAATGTTAAGTTTGTTTGTCTAGATATATGTAGTATTGAATTATAAATAATTAATATAATGTTTTGGATATTTTTGAAATTGACATTGGCATTGGCGTTGTCTGCCTTTCCTTTTGTAGTCAAATACTATTTTATTCCAAAGGGGAAAACCGATAAAAAATATAAAAACGGTTTTACCTTTCTCTATATGAGTACACCAAATACAAGAAGCAAAATAAAACGTTTTGCAAAAAAACTAATTGGTTGTATTCGTAAATTGGAAGTGAGTAAAAAATATAGACGTTTGTTTTTGTCTGGACTGGTTTTGTTTATGGTGGCCTTTCAAATGGTAAATATCAAGGCAGGTCAGGAAGCATTGTATATAGCCAATATCAAACACGTACAGCTCTATAAGCAAGCTAGCTTACCACTCCTACCTTTGAATATAAATATAGCTTCTACAATGAAATGGAATGAAGTAAGTCCAATAGTAAACCTATGTATGCTTACTATACTCTTCATTATGATATTC
>DBKX01000060.1:0-612 GCA_002297865.1 Lachnoclostridium sp. UBA739 | reverse complement strand
TAGTCTGCAAAATTCATAGTAATAAACACCTACAAATAATGCTCACTGTCGTTATACTAGGATGCTTACTTAACCCAAGCGGGAAATGTTTCTCTTTAGGAATATTTATATATACAATTCTGTTGGCAGGTTTTATATATCCTCCTTTCAATAGAAGAAAAAGTGAAAGATACTATGCGTTCCAAGTTATTAGAAAAAATAAGGATTCGGCTTGCTTAGATAGACAATAAATATTTGGATGAATGAATATATTATAGTGTAAATAATTATTATCTTTAAAATGACATTGAAATATTCTGTTATAGTTCCAATTGGTCTCATAACATATCTGAATGAGAAAGTTAAATTGGTAGATTCAGCGAGTGCAACCAGGTGGATGGCGCTTGAAGATTTAGTTAAACGGTATTTGATATATAAAACTATGGATGACGATATGGCCATCAACTTTCAGCAATTGAGTGAGGCATGGAAATGGGGAAGACCTAAGACCATACGTTTTTTGCAGAGATTGCAGCAGGAAGGAATAATAAGCATTGATACTGTTGTAAACAACAAGGTTGTCAGACTTTGTCCGGAAGTTATTCTCTCATCGCAAATAACCGACCCACAAGC
>DBKX01000321.1 GCA_002297865.1 Lachnoclostridium sp. UBA739 | reverse complement strand
TTTATTACCTTTGTCAATAAAATAGTAAATATATGGAAGAAGATAATAATACAAGGAGTTTCTCCTATGCCCTTCCTACTTATTATGATGGGGCAACATATCCAACAACAATAATGGATGTAGAAGATAGTCAAGGAAATATAAGTCAGAGACATGTATTTGCAGATAGAAATGGTAACTATTTCTCAAAGACAGAGGATGGAAATATAGTTCCTGTTATGCTGCAACATGGATTGCCAGGGGTTACTGTTACAGCTCCTGCAGAAAACTTTTTATCAAAGAGGTTCAATGATTACATTACTACGAGTAATGACAATACCAGAGTACTTAATGCCCCACATAAGGAATATAATTCACATCTTAAATATGAAACTCTCTTAGGAGCTAAAAAAAGTGCTGCTTGGGAAAAAGAACATCCTTATCTTAGTGGTATGGGATATGCTTTAGGGGCAGCACCTTTTGCAGTAGCATCCACTCCTTTTGTTATAGGAGGTGGAGAATTGGTTGGTAGTGCTACAGTAGCCCCCTGGATAGACGCAGGCTTAACTTCATACTTTGGAGCAAAAGGTTTAACAAATCTTGTCAATGGCAATGAGAATTGGGAAACAGCATTGGATATAGCTCCTTTGGGTAGAGTTGGTAAGTCTATTTATGATGCAAGTACTCATTTACTACAAAACACAAGGGATTATTATAATCTTAACAATTTTATCAATAGATATGGCTATACAGAATATAAGCCAAAATTAGGATTAATATTTGATGATGCTAAATTGGATAAATTAACGAATCAGCTTGTAAGACAACATAATACATTTACAAGAGGAATTTCTGTTGATGAAGCAAGAAAATATTATGGTTTTGGTCCAGAATGGACAGATGAACAAATTGCAGAATATACATTAACTCATCCTCACGTCCCGACAAAATTTAATTCAGGAGGAAACCCTGATCAAAGAGCTGCACTATATACCTCAAATTCTTTGGATCTATCAAGACAATATACTACAGGGGGAGGATATGTTGGTATTGTTCAAAGACCTATTACTTATGATTCTAATAGATCAAAAATGTTAAAAATAAACGACTTTCGTTTTACTAAACAACCTGATAATATGTACTCTGCAACTACAGATGATCCTTATGTTTATTCAACAGTTTTAAATAAACCAAGTAAACCAAGAATTGATGGAGGAGCAGCACAGAGAAGGAGAGGTAAAGTAAATACAAAATATACTCCTGTAGAACCTACATTTCTTGATGCACAGGCAAATGCTGGAGCTTCAATAATTAGGACACAAAGACCTGATGATTTAGATTTCAGACATTATATTTTTTATGGAGATCCTGACAATTCATTACTTGAACTAAAAGGATTACTTAGATATAATCCGTCTGAAGGTATTGTATCTACAGACTATGCACCACATTCTGTAGGATTTACTAAGAAAAAAGCATTTGGAGGAAAGTTATGATTTGGATAATTTTGTTGATAGTTTTAGGACTGTTATTTTGGAAAATAAACTTTATAAAGGAATGGTTTTATGAAAAAAAGAATCAAAAGATATGTTCTTGGGTTATTAAAAACAAAGACATATTACCAATAGATCCAACTGTAATAAATGCAGGAGAATGGGTAAAAATAGATGAAAGTTCAAAAGCTCCTAAAGATGGTATATATCTTTTCCTTTGTAAAGGAGATAATCACTTGTTATATGAGGTTCATGAACTTATGAGAGAAACACCCTTAACGTGGAACTTTCAAGATGAAAGACTTCATACAGATGGATGGGCAACTGTTAAGCCTGTTTATTATTACTATATTCCATTCTTAGATAATGCAAAGTAAAAGATGAAAGACTTATTATCAAAACTCCTTATAAAACAATTTTTTAGTTTTATCGCCCCTGACAAGTAAAAGAAATCAGAACTTTACTTGTCAGAGGGCGATTTATAGACTTACTACTAAAAAGCGTAGCAAAAGGAACTACTGATAATATACATTGTCATTCTATACTTCTGCTGACAAAAAACTCTATGAAATGTTTAAGTCAAATCATTCAATAAGCTTCGTCGTTTTCAATTTCCTCCTTAGTTATCCGTTTTTTGTCTATGCAGCGCCAAGCGTAAATTATATAAGTAAGAACAAATGGTATTAAAATGGAAACAAATGCCATTGTACGTAATGTAAACTCACTGCTACAACTGTTTGAAAGACAGAGCGAACTCTGTATGTCAATGTTTGACGGATAATAGGCAGTATTGTTCCATCCTGCCGTCAGCAGCAATGCTAAGACTGTTAGTACGGTTCCCATTCCACTATACCATATACCATTGCGGTAGGTGATGCTTTTAGATGCCATAAAGATACCATAGAGCACAAGGAGGATTCCAACAAGTAGAATGCCGGTAACCATAGGCATCTCCATCAGGTTATGCAAGTATTTCATGTTTTCTACGGTGATGTCACCCGACAATGTACTTAAGCCGTCCTTTAAAACGACATGAATAAGAAATGGTACAAAAAGCATAAGAAACACGACGGCATTCATAGGCAGTTGTTTGGTGCACCGCTCCAATATAGCCTGATGGTCTATATTATTCTTGATATATAGGATGCCAAGGATGCGTGCGAGCATTAAAACGGCAAGTCCTAAAACTATATTCCAAGGATCAAGCAAGGCGTCAAGTCCGTGACTGACATTTGCCCACCTACTGATAACCGGCTGCAAGTCATTTGCTATATTACCTTTGTCTATCACGAAGTTACTTCCGTTGAAGAAAGTTGCCACGGCTCCTCCAATCAGTAATGGACCTACGATACCATTGATAATCAGACATATCTGAAACACCTTTGGTCCAAGGAAATTACCGATTTTGTTTTGGAACTCATAGCTCACAGCTTGAATGACGAAAGAGAAAAGAATTATCATCCATAACCAGTATGCACCACCGAAACTCGTACTGTAGAAAAGAGGGAAGGAGGCAAAAAATGCACCGCCGAATGTTACGAGAGTAGTGAATGTGAACTCCCATTTTCTTCCGGTAGAGTTTATAATCAGTCTGCGCTCATTAACAGTTTTTCCTAAACAGAAAATCAAGGTGTTGGCTCCTTGCACGAACATGAGAAATACCAACAAGGCTCCGAGGAGTGATACAAGGAACCACCAGTATGATTGCAAAAATTCATATGTCATAATATTATGTTTTTTGAGGTTTCTATACTTTAGTAAATGATTATGGCTTGTAATATAAATTATTTATATTCAGGACCTTTCTTTATTTGCTTCACCATTATGTTTATTTCTACGGCAAGCATCGTAGTGAAGAGTGCAAGGAATATAAAGAATGTCGTTGCAATGCTTCCAGCCTCAACGTCTGATACGGCAGCACCGACAGGCAGCAAATCTTGAATAGTCCATGGCTGGCGACCGATTTCGGCTACTATCCAACCTGCCTCTGATGCTATATAAGCCAACGGGAAAACTGCCAATGCCAATAATAAGAACCACCGGAATCTGCTTATTTCCTTCTTGTAAACCAAGAACAGGCAAATGGCAAAGAACACGATAAGCAGACAGCCAACACCAACCATTGCACGAAACGCATAAAAACATATAGGAATACTTGGCACAAGTTCATTGGCGTCTTTTATGTAGCCATAGCCAAAATACTTCATGTTTTCTTTAAGAATCGGCAGAAGGGTAGGGGATTTTGTTTCCCTGTATTCTTTCAAGGCAGCAATAGCTTTCTTGCCACGTTCTATTTTCTCTTTTGCAGCCGGCTCCTTAGTGCCGTCTTGCTTGGTATAACCATTCAATATGTCGTTTACACCAGGTACATATCCGTCGGTAGTTCGAGTGGCAAGAAGTGACAGCATATTAGGAAAGGCTATTCGCATCGCAGGCTCTTGTTCCTTTGTGTAGTCAGGTTGCACAAAAGGATGTACGGCAGCTATTGCCGTCAGACTTTCATTATTTCCGCCATTATAGAGCGCTTCCATTGCTGCCAGTTTCATCGGTTGCACCTGTGCCACCTTATAGGCAGAGTTATCGCCTGTCATTGCTGTTAGCAGAGTAGCTATAAGTCCTACAGTAGCTGCAACTTTGATACTCGCCTTTGCCAGTTCTGTTTCCCTGTTCTTCAACAGATACCAACAACTCACAGCAACCACGAACACAGCTCCAATAATCCATGCAGAAGTTACTGTATGAGTAAATTTGTTTATAGCGAAGGGTGAAAGCGCAACATCCAAGAATGAAGTCATCTCAAAACGCATCGTATCTGGATTAAAATCCTGTCCTACAGGATATTGCATCCACGAATTTGCCACGAGTATCCACCATGCCGAGATTGTGGCACCAAGTCCGGTGAGCCATGTTGACGCAAGATGAAACCCGCGGCTCACCTTGTTCCAACCAAAGAACATTACGGCAACAAACGTGCTCTCCATGAAGAATGCCAAGATACCCTCAATAGCAAGCGGCGCACCAAAAATATCGCCCACGAACCAGGAATAATTACTCCAGTTTGTCCCGAACTCAAACTCCAGGATTATACCCGTTGCAACCCCCATGGCAAAGTTGATTCCGAACAGCTTTTGCCAAAAGCGGGCCACGTGTTTCCAAAACGGATTTCCAGTGCGGTAGAAGCACGTTTCGGCGATACCCATAATAACAGCCAATCCCAAGGTTAATGGCACGAACAGCCAATGATAGATTGCTGTAAGTGCAAATTGTGCCCTCGACCAGTCAATTGTCGCAGAATTAATGTCTAACAATAGGTTTGTAATCATAGTATAATATTTTTAAGTTGTGATTATATATTATCTGTTGAGAACTTCTTCGGATACGAAATCAGCTTTGTCTTTATCTTTTGCTTTATTGTCGATATAGTTTGGGAAGAAGAAGAGTTTGAGTACAAAGAATATGATGGCAAGTTTTATCAGGATTACAGTCCATAAAGTCTTGCCAAGCGTCATCGACTTGAATCCGTCATAATAAAAACGGAAAATCTTGAGGAGTAGCCCTTGCTTCCCGTAAGTAGACATATTCTTGTTCATAACAATTCTCTTTTGCATTTTTACCAATATCTAATGCAAAGATATGGAATCCCTTACAGGCTGACAATTGGTTTTTACTATCTTTGTATAGTAAATGTCTATTCTTATATTTAGAAACTTATAGTTCGTTTGTATATTTCCACAAAAGACTATTCTTTTTTGTACTTAATCAGTTTTTCATACACAAAAAAGGATGGCAGTTCTTTTACTATGCCATCCTTATATTAGGAACATATAATTTGTTTGTATATTCCGCCAAAAGACTATTCTTTTTTGCATTTAATCCAAATAGAGCTACCGCTAATCGTCATTTTCATCTCGGCATACGACGAAGTTAAAGAAATAACCTCGTACGACACATAAAGTTCTCCATCGATATATGTGTTTACGGTGTTACCTTTCTTTTTCCATGTGCCACTGCCAGTCCCGAAATAACCAGCACCGCGATATGTTCCGTCCGACTTAAACGTTGCAGTTGTCTTTTTGTAAGGCCATGCCATATACGAGCCCGAAGCAGATGTCTTAACCTCTTTCAGCATCCATGTGCCTACAATCTCCGATTTACTCAATTCTCCATCATTGTCATCGTCATCACTGCTGCATGACATGAATGCAAAAGATGCTACCACAAGGGTTAGAAGGAAAAATAAATACTTTTTCATAATGTTACTCCAAATTTTAACCCACATTGCAGCTA
>DBKX01000344.1:32485-34633 GCA_002297865.1 Lachnoclostridium sp. UBA739 | reverse complement strand
CATTATGGCAGAACTCGACGCTCGTGGGATCGCCGCCGTGCTCGCCACAGATACCCAGACCCAGGTCGGGACGGGTCTCACGGCCATCGTGAGCAGCCATCTTGATCAGCTTGCCGACGCCGACCTGATCCAGATGCTGGAACGGATCGCTCTCGTAGATCTTCTTGTCGTAGTATGCGCCGAGGAACTTACCGGCGTCGTCACGGCTGAAGCCGTAGGTCATCTGAGTAAGGTCGTTGGTGCCGAAGCAGAAGAAGTCTGCTTCCTTTGCGATATCGTCAGCTGTGAGAGCGGCACGAGGAATTTCGATCATTGTACCGATGTGGTATTCGATATCGGAATTCTTTTCTTTCTTAACTTGTTCTGCAACTTCTACAACAACGTCTTTAACGAATTTTAACTCTTTCTTTTCGCCTACTAATGGGATCATGATTTCAGGAACGATGTCATAACCTTTTTCAGCTTTTACTTCGATAGCAGCTTCCATAACGGCTCTTGTCTGCATCTTAGCGATTTCTGGATAAGTTACAGCAAGACGGCATCCTCTGTGACCCATCATTGGGTTGAATTCATGTAAAGCATCACATTTTGCTTTAACTTCTTCAACTGTTAAGTTCATATCTTTTGCTAATGCAGCGATATCAGCTTCATCAGTTGGAACGAACTCATGTAGAGGTGGATCTAAGTAACGTACTGTCATTGGTCTTCCCTCAAGAACTGTATACATAGCCTTGAAGTCAGCTTTCTGGAATTCGATTAACTGATTAAGAGCAGCTTCTCTTTGTTCTACTGTATCGGAAACGATCATCTGACGAATCTTTGGAATTCTGTCAGCATCGAAGAACATATGCTCTGTACGGCAAAGACCGATACCTTCAGCACCTAATTTAACAGCGTTAGCTGCATCTGCAGGAGTATCTGCATTGGTACGAACTTTTAATGTTCTGAACTGGTCAGCCCAAGCCATGATTCTTCCGAAGTTGCCACTTACAGAAGCTTCAACAGTCTTGATGTCGCCTAAGTAAATGTTACCTGTAGAACCATCTAATGATATGTAATCTCCCTCAACGATTGTTTCACCGCCAAGTTCAAATTTCTTAGCTTCTTCATCAATCTTGATGTCACCACAGCCAGATACACAAGCAGTACCCATACCACGAGCAACTACGGCAGCGTGAGATGTCATACCACCACGAACTGTTAAGATACCTTCTGCAGCATGCATACCTTCGATATCTTCTGGTGATGTTTCAAGACGAACAAGAACAACTCTTTCTCCTTTTTCATGAGCAGCTTTTGCTTCTTCAGCTGTGAAGTAAACTTTACCTGCTGCAGCACCTGGAGATGCTGGAAGAGCGGAACCGATTACTTTGCCTGCTGCTAATGCGTCTTTATCAAATGTTGGGTGTAATAACTGATCTAAGGATTTCGCTTCAATTCTTGTAACAGCTTCTTCTGGAGTGATCTTTCCTTCGTCTACTAAATCGCAAGCGATTTGAATAGCAGCTGGAGCTGTTCTCTTACCATTACGTGTCTGTAAGAAGTATAATTTACCTTCCTGGATAGTGAATTCCATATCCTGCATGTCACGGTAATGATCTTCAAGTTTATTAGCAATAGCCATAAATTCTTTGTAGCATTCTGGTAAATCTTCAGCTAATTTTGTGATAGGCTGAGGTGTACGAACACCAGCAACAACGTCTTCACCTTGTGCGTTGATTAAGTATTCACCATAGATACCTTTTGCACCTGTGGATGGGTTACGTGTAAATGCAACACCTGTACCAGATGTGTTACCCATGTTACCGAATACCATTGCCTGTACGTTTACAGCTGTTCCCCAGTCACCAGGGATATCGTTCATACGTCTGTAAACGATAGCACGAGGGTTGTCCCAAGAACGGAATACAGCTTTAACAGCTTCCATTAACTGATCCTTAGGATCTTGAGGGAAGTCAGCTCCCATAGCTTCTTTATATATAGATTTGAATTTTTCGATTACTTCTTTTAAATCATCAGCAGTTAAATCTGTATCGTATTTAGCGCCTTTTTCTTCTTTGATTTGATCAAGAATTCTCTCAAAGTGAGATTTAGGAATCTCCATAACTACGTCAGAGAACATCTGGATGAATCTTCTGTAGCAGTCCC
>DBKX01000344.1:24168-32415 GCA_002297865.1 Lachnoclostridium sp. UBA739 | reverse complement strand
TATCCATCATACCTGGCATGGATGCTCTAGCACCAGAACGTACAGAAACTAATAAAGGATCTTCTGTGTCACCAAATTTTTTACCTTGGATCTCTTCTAATACTTTTAAAGCATCAAAAATCTGTGTTTTGATTTCGTCAGTAATCTGTTTTCCACTTGTATAATAGTCTGTACAAGCCTCTGTTGTTACTGTAAAACCTTGTGGAATTGGANNCAAGGCCTAAGTTAGTCATTTCAGCTAAGTTAGCGCCCTTGCCGCCTAATAGATTTCTCATGTCGGCATTTCCTTCTTTGAACAAATATACCCATTTTGCCATTGTGAAAATTCCTCCTAAAATATATTTACACTAATGTCCACTCAACTTTATTAAATTTTTATATGTACAATACAACTAAGTTTGTTAAACATTAGTCACTGTCGATATTATAACACACATAAATAAACCATGGAAGAAGTTTTTTTGATTTCTTTCACTATTTTTATGAAAAAGGATTCTGGTATCTTGGTTTCCCCTTTGTTTTTCTTCCAAACTGTATCGCATTTTGCGGACAATAGGATATGCAGGATATGCAAAATTCGCAGTGGTGCTGCCAGAGGGGTTTGCCTCCTTCCATTCGGATGTTTTGTACCGGACATTTTTTTTCACACAAACCGCAGCCATTACATGTTTCATCTACATAAAATTTTTTATCCTGCCCTGCCAAAGAATGTCGTTGTGAAGAAAACAAAAGTTCTGTAAATTTATGAAACTTTGGTATCTGGTTTTCCTTCTGTTCGCAGATATCTGATGCAATTTCCTTGATTGCTTTTCTTGCCTCTTCCAAAATCAGCTTGTGTTTCTGTACTTTCTGCGCTCCTAGCATGGTAGTGTAATTATCTGGACACTTTACACATGCCCCATATGACAGGGTATTCTGTTTCTGTTCCAGTAATTTGGAAAGCTCAGGCAAAGCATTGCCTGCACTGCTTCCCATGGTAATGACAGCATAGATGTATGTACCTGTCTTGATATTCATTTTGGCAACTGTTTCTCTTACAATATTAGGAAGGCCAAACCAGTATACAGGACATATGATTCCTAAACTGTCCGTTTCCAATTTTTCCTTTGTATTAAACTGGGAGATTGGCATAATCTCGCACTCTCCCAGTTCTCTTTGTGACATTGCTTCTGCAATCATTCGAGCTACCATCAAGCTGTTATGTGTTCCCGTAAAATATAGTAGTACATTCTTGCTTTTCACTTTATACTTTCCTCTTTTCTCATTTCTCGATATTGTTATCAGCTCTGGAGAAGAAATGAATTTCCTGTCCATATTCAATCATTTTTCGAAGAGACTCCTCATCTGGTTTTTTCCATTTAATTCCAAGTTTTCTTAGTATACAGCAGGTTTTATCAGATGCGATAACAAATTCTGTATACATAGGCATCTCTAGCAGATGAGAATACGTTAAAAAGTTGTGGATTGCATCTTTTTTCTTTTCTTCATCATAATTGGCAATTAAATACTGAATAAACGATTCTCCTTCTACACACTGGATTTTAAATCCTTCCTTTGATAATACCTTTACCAAGTCCTGACAAGAGATTAGAAAAGGATTGAGAAGATGATAGGTTTCCTGCTTCAGCTCCGCCTGCCTCATAAGTGCCACCACTGCTTTGCTGACAAAATCAACAAAGGAAAATTCCATGAAATCAAATGGCAAATCTGGCAGATAATCCAGTTCCAATATAGACTGCATTAGAAGATACACTGCATTTTTTCCTATATTTTCCTGAAAATGTCCGTCTTCAGAATCATACACAATATCACCGATTCGATACAGATTCACATCAAAACCATCTGCCCTTAGTCCTAACAGCAGTCGTTCTGCCTCATGCTTTGTATCTACATAATAGTTAGAAAAATCCTGTCCAAAGTCCGTATCAAACTCCGTAAATAGAATACTTCTTCTACCTTCTATTTTACCAGTTGCAACGCCCTTGGTCGACATATCATGAATCTCTTTTTTACATCCCGTCTTAGCAAATGCAATTATCTGCTTCACACTTTCTACATTTGCCTCGTAAAATGCCTCATATTCGCCATAGTGATCCACTTTTCCACTAGCATTTACAATGCATTCTGTACTCCTTGCCAAATCCCAGTAAACAGAATAATCAAGTCCAAAATTCGGTTCTGTAATTTCTCCATCCAGTACCAGCCATCTGTCCTGATACAACTGATACACTTCCTCTCCAAAGTAAGCACAGAATTTCTCGTATATTCTTGACTGTCCATTACACTCTTCATTCGAGCGTACAATCAGCACAACATGAGCATCTGTCTGCGTTACAATTTCCTTTAATAGATAGATTCCTAGATACCCCGTTCCTCCAAGAAGGAGAATCTGCTTCCACTTCTTCGTCTGCGTCAGGAGCATTTTCTGATAAGGCTGGCACAAAGCATGATATCGTTCCCTTTCTTCTTTAATTTCCAGTTCTCTCTCTCTTTTATTCCTCATTGCTGATAAGGCTTTTTGAACCTCTTCCATCTGCTGTTCCAAGTTAAAGGTACGTGATTCCAGCTTCAGCGCTAACTGCTGCACCGTTGGATAATTGTAAATGTCTGTCATATCAATCTGATAATATTTTTTCAGTTCGTTTACAATTCCAATGGCATATAAGGAGTCCCCACCTAACTCAAAGAAATCGTCCTGTATTCCTACAGTCTTTAACGAAAATGCACATGCCCATACCTTGGCAAGGTGTTTTTGCAGTTTGGTAACTGGTTCAGCATACTCAGAAGAAAGTTCTGGTCTGTCATATATACTGGTTCCCTGTAATGCATTTTTCACAAGTGCTTCCTGATTGTCTTTCTTACCCATCTGCTTTCGCTTTCTTAATTCCTGTACCGAAACAATTACTTGCGATTCTCTTCCTGAAAGCACCTTTTCAATTATCTTAGTACCTTGACTTGGCAGCAAAGCATATTCAAAAAAACTGCTTCGGTTTGGTTTTTCCAGACTTGCACGATGTGCCATACCAATGTTCTTCCAATTATCCCAATGTACGGATATAGTTTTACGGCCTGGATATTCTTTTGCGGCCCAGTCTGCATAGGCATCTAAATAGCGATTTGCGGCTACATAATCTGCCTGACCTGCATCTTCCGTTATTGTGGCTAATGAAGAAAACAGCATCATGATATCCAGTTCTCTTCTGGCAAACACTCTGTCTAATACTTGTGTTCCCCAAACCTTAGGCTTTAGCACCTCCATGGAACTTTCTTTTGTCTTAAAGCGAATTAAGCCTTCCCCCTTTATTCCCGCTGTATGGAAAACTCCATGAATCCTTCCGTATATTTTCTCAAACTCTGCAACTTTCTCTTCCACAGCCTGTACATCACAAATATCACAAACTTCCACAGTTACATGCGCTCCTTGTTTTCTCCAATTTAATACGGACTGAATCTTTTGTGATGTAAATTCTGTTGGCTGTTCTTCTAGATAGCGATTCCAGTCTTTCTCTTCTGGCAATGGAGTTTTTGCAAGAAGCAGAAGATTTGCTTGATAATTTTTTATCAAAAAATCAGCTAGATACCTTCCGATATCTCCTAATCCACCTGTAATTACGTAATTTCCATACTTACATAAACCACTTTCCTCTGATAGTTCCACCTCAAATGGCTCCTCATCTGCTTCCAATCTAACACCATTTTTATATTTTACACAAGAAGTGTTTCGTGTACTTGTGCATTCTGCAAATACTAATTCTGCTAACTGTCCGTCATCTTCCACTCCGTTTACATCTATTTGTGTACATATAAGGTTTTCGTATTCTTTATTTGCTACCGAACACACTCCATTCACAAGACTGGTAACTAAGGATTCCTGACTTCTCTGGGCTTTTGTCAGTACGTAATAATGCAGTTTCTGAGAACTTCCAAGAATCTGAATCTGTCTAATAAGCTCCCAAAAGCAGTTTTCAATAGTCGGTTCTGAATAAGGAATCGTATTTAATATACAAATGCCTTGATTCAATTCCTGACAATCAGCAAGGAAATCCTGCATCTTCGTTTCCCAGGAATTTGTCAAATATAATATGTTACAGTGAATTCCATTATCTTTTAACTTTTTATAAAAGCATTCTGCCATGTGATTATTCGTTGCCAAAATGAGTACAGATGCAACCGGTTCTTGTACAGCCTCTGTTCGCTCCCTCATTTTCCAACATGGGCGATACAGCCATTCTGTGATTGGACGGGCATTCTTATCATTTTCCAACAAGGTCTGTGGGGTCTTAAACTCCTGCCCCTTGAACGGATATCCTGGCAGCGATATTTTATGAAGGGGATACTTCTTATACTGTCTACGAAAATCATTATCTACACCACTGCACCATAATTCTCCCACACGCTCCATTAGATAACATACATCATCCGCTTTCTCCTTTGGATGGCGAATCATATTGTGTACTGATTTTACATGTTCTAAGGAACCACACTGTCTTACCAAAGTACTTAGCACTTTGCCTGGTCCTACCTCAATGAAAATACATTTTCTTTCCAAAATCTGTTTTACTCCATCATAAAAACGGACCGTATTACGAAGATGATCACACCAGTACTTTGGTGATAGAACTTCATCTGTAATCCATGTGCCTGTCAGGTTTGAGATATATGGTATCTTAGGATAGTACATTGGTATGGTCTCTACCAGTTTTGCAAAAGGTTCTAAAATAGCATCCATCATTCCTGAATGGAAAGCATGAGATGTTTGTAACCTTCTATAATCCATTCCTTCTTGATTTAAAAATCGTTCAAAGGCTCCTAATTCCTCAAAACTGCCTGAAACTACGGTATTTTGTAAACCATTATTGGTAGCAAGCCATAACTTTCGCCCACTTTTCTCAATCAGCTTATGTGCATCGGCTTCTGATACACTTAACGCATCCATTCCACCATGTTTCATACTTTGCATAAGCTTGGCTCGTCCAATAACCAGCCTAAGTCCATCTTCCAATGAGAATACTCCCGATACACATGCAGCCACATACTCTCCTAAGCTATGTCCAATCAGTACATCTGGACGTATCCCCATTTCCATAAGATAGGACGCCATAGAATACTCTAACATAAAGAGAATTGTCTGTGTATTTTTCGTTTCACGAAGCAAATCATTACTTTCCTCTTCCCATCCTGCCCTTGGAAAAAGAATACTCTTATAATCTGTCTCACAGTGAAGTTTATCTCTTGCAACGTAAAAACAGTTGTCTAGCTTTTCGCGGAACAGGTTATCTCTTTCATAAAGGTCTCTTGTCATATTTACATATTGTGACCCCTGGCCG
The DNA here is from genome assembly GCA_002297865.1 of Lachnoclostridium sp. UBA739. The sequence continues at coordinate 27,088 of DBKX01000344.1, read as the reverse complement.
GAAAACAAAAATACTACCGGAACTTTTTCTTTCTCTACAGTATTTCTTTTCACTACCACATTTTTGTTTTCTCCCTGTAATCCTTCTAACAATTCTTCTCTAGTAGATGCGAATATCATCTCACGATATGCAAACGCCTTTCGCCCTACTTGTAAGGTATATGCCATATTATCCAAATTTACGTCTGGTGTCTTTTCAAGAAAGTCTACAAACTGCTGTTTCATGCGGTCCAATGCAGCACTGGTTTTTGCCGAAAAGAAGAACAGTCTCTTCCAATCTTTCTTTGGCAATTCTTCTACTTCCTGCTCTTGCTGGTATTCTTCCAGAACGATATGGGCATTGGTTCCGCCAAAGCCAAGAGAAGATACTCCTGCACGTCTTGGTATTTTTCCTTCTTCTGTTTCCATCTGAGCCCAATCCTGCGTTTTATGCGGAATATAAAATGGACTATCTTCCAAGTGCATATTTCCATTTGGTGTATCACAGTTGATACTTCCTGGTATCTTATGATTTTTTAGTGCCAATGCCACTTTCATCACACCTGCTACACCTGCTGCTGCATCTAGATGTCCAAAGTTGGATTTTAAGGAACCTAAGGCACAATATGGCTTTTCCTTTTTTGTATAAACTTCTTTTAAACCCTCCACTTCAATGGGATCTCCAATTAAAGTTCCTGTTCCATGGGCTTCTACATAAGTTATAGTAGATGGTTCCATATTGGCATGAGCAAGAGCTTGTGCAATTACCTCGGCCTGTCCCTCAATGCTTGGTGCAGTATAGCCTGCTTTCCTGTTTCCATCGTTGTTGGCAGCGGTTCCCCGAATAACTGCATAAATAACATCTTTATCTTCTACGGCCTTGTCAAGTGGTTTTAACACAACAACACCAGCGCCATCGCTGAATACCGTTCCCGTTGCATCCTGATCAAACACGCGACAATGTCCATCTTTGCTAAATATCATGCCTTCTTCATAATGGTAGCCGGTTTTCTTTGGAAGCATAACAGATACGCCACCAGCAAGTGCCATTTCACATTCTCCTAATTCAAGGGAGCGACATGCCAGGTGAATGGATGTTAAGGAACTGGAACACGCCGTCTGAATTCCATAGCTTGGTCCTGATAAGTTCATTTTATAGGAAATACGTGTCGTCATATAATCTTTATCATTTAGAGAAATCCGTTCTACCCTTTCCTGCCCCACTGAGGTTGGCTGGTAAATATGTGTCATCCAAGTATAATCTGTTGCACTTCCTGCAAATACCCCTATGTTCTGAGACTTGTTTCCTCCTGCTTCAATGGAACCTGGCGTATATCCCGCATCTTCCAATGCATTCCATGCACATTCATGAAAGATTCTGATTTGTGGATCCATTTTCTCTGCTTCCTTAGGGGAATACTCAAAAAAGGCAGCATCAAAACATTCTGCATCCTCCAGAACACCTTTTGCATTAACATAATTCTTTTCTTCTATTTCTTCTTCACCAAGGCCTTCTTCTAACAGTTCTTCTTTACTTAAGAACTGTATACACTCCTTCTCCTTAACTAAATTATCCCAGAATTCAGACACATTCCTGCTCTTAGGAAATTTTCCTGCCATCCCAATAATTGCAATTGGCATCTGCCCCGATGCATCCAAATGTCTAGCATCTTTAGATTTCTTAACTGCTTCTGCTTTTTTATCAGGCTGACCAACCTCTTCACCACTCATTTTCTTTGCAAGGAGTTCAATAGTTGGATATTTAAACAAATCCATAATGCTCACTGCATACTTTTCTTTCAGCTTGTCAATCAGATTCATAGCATCTATTGAGCGTCCTCCAAGGTCAAAGAAGTTTTCATGGATATCGATATCTTGTAAGTGCAGATTTTCCTTCCAATACTGAATTAACTCCTCTTCCAGCTTAGTATTGCCTCTGTATGAACTTACCACGACTTGATTTTCCTGTTTTTTATCCTCTGTCTGCTGTAAAGTTTGTTTCCATGCCTCCTGCTGCCTTCTTAATTTGTTCCACTCTTCTTCATGGTCAGTCAAAAAGTATGAAACTTTTTCTTCTGGATGCTGAAGAATTTCCTTCAAAAGCTGTTTATAATACCTAACAATCTTTTGAACTGTTTGTTCCTTATAAAGACTCGTTTTATAAGACACACAGATTTCCAGTTTCTTATGTTCTTCAATTACTTCGAAACTCAGATCAAAGAACGATTGGGTAACTGGAATTTCTACACTTTCACACCCTAAGTCTGCAATATGATTTACTCGTTCCTCTCCATTTTCATAAACAAACATGGTGTCGAATATAGGGTTTCGATTTTCACGTAAATCATCTTCACACAGAGAAACAACATCAGTAAAAGGAATCTTATTATATGCAACGCTTTGAGCACAGCGAATCTTAGTTTCTTCCAAATATTTTTCCAGCGTCCACGAGTCTTCTATCTTATTTTTTATCACAACAGTGTTGGTTAGATAACCAACTGTCTCTGACAAGTCTATGCCGCGAGTAATAATTGGCGTACCAATTACAAATTCTTTTTTCTTTGCAGCTTTAAATAGAAGCATTGCAAATGTTCCATAAAGCACATGATACAACGTACATTTCATATCCTTTGCAAGCTTTCTTAGGGCTACTAAAGTCTGATGATTTACTGTTTCCCGGATTCCATTTCCCATATGATCATTTTTTTCTGTTCTCTGATAATCAAGCGGATAGACGATTCCATAATCTTGTCCTGTAAGTTCAGATTTCCAGTACTTTATTCCCCCCTCATACTCAGGCGTTGCAAAATACGATTGCTGTATTTCTACGCATTCCTGACAGGTCCGGCTTTTAATCTTGATGTCTTTCCCCTCATATAAATCCATAAACTGTTTGGTTATGAGCGTACAGGAATACCCATCTGCTATACCATGATACAAAT
>DBKX01000344.1:0-24151 GCA_002297865.1 Lachnoclostridium sp. UBA739 | reverse complement strand
ATCTGATAGCTGGATCACTTTTACGTGCATAAGAGGAGCCCTAAACAAATCAAATGGCTTAATAAAATCTTTTATATATTTTTGCACATCGGATTCATTGCCAGCTTCCTGCTTCACTTCTATTTTGCAATGCTTTTGAACTTTCAGCATAAGTTCTCCATCTTGTAAAGCATAGCAGGAACGTAGTGATTCCTGACTATCAACGATTTTCTGAAATATTTCTTCTACTCGCTCCGTCTGAAATGCACCTGTCAGCAGAAATGCAGAGGTAAGATGTGTTCCTTCCTCATTTTTCTCCATCTGGCTTAATAAAAAATACCGCTTCTGTGCTTTCGTCACCTGACATAAGGTAACTTCGCCATCACCTTCTTTCTTTGTTAGTAAGCTTTTTTTCTTGAACTTAACCCATCTTCTGATGCGAACACAAATCCGCCCCTTCTCATTTCTTCTACACTTTCCTTAATTGCCGCTAAGAATAGCTTTGCATCTTCCATTGTATGGGCTGCTGAAAAGAAACAAGTGCGTTTCTCCCATATGTAAATTCCTTTTTCCATAAGCAGATAGAAAAATAATTCTATTTCTGCTGGAAGCTTGGATAAATCATATTTTCCAAAAGATTCAAAGCGAAATTCTGAACCAAAATAATTTACATGAAGTGGTACACATTCTTCTTGAAAATACGCATTTACCTGTTCTACAAACCACGCAGTCAGCTCATTTACCTGTTTCTGCAACTCTCCTTCATTTTGTTCAATAAAACGAAGCACTGCTCTGGATGCTGCAAGGCTTAATGGATGTTTACAGAAAGTACCTGCAAAGAAGGTCATCTCGCTTTCTGGGTAGGAATCATCACCATAATTCCAGTATCCACCATCTACAGCATCTAGATATTTTGCCTTACCTGCAACGATACCGATTGGCAAACCGCCACCTACAATTTTCCCGTAAGTTGCAATATCTGCACGTACTCCAAAGTACTCCTGGCAGCCACCTGGACAGATACGAAATCCAGTAATCATTTCATCGAAAATAAGGGCAGCGTGAATCCGTTCTGTTAATGCTCTCAATTTATGTAAAAACTCTTTGGGCTGTAATCCAGGATTTCTGCTTTGCACCGGTTCCACAATGACACCTGCAATTTCTGAACCATGTTCTTCAATTATTTTCAAAGATTCTTCCTTGTCGTATTCTAAGACCATTACATCTTCTACCATTCCAGGCATGGTTCCTGGTGATGTTGGAAATGTAGTGCCATCCAAGGATTCTGCAAGTACACAGTCAAAGTTGCCATGATAAGATCCTTTAAACATTACAATCTTCGGTTTTTTATTAACAGTTCTTGCAATTCGAAGTGCTGCCATAACAGCCTCTGAACCAGTGTTTGAAAACGCAACACGTTCAGCACCTGTTATCTTACAGATTAATTCTGACACTTCTCCTCCAAGATCAGTCTGTGGTCCTGTTTCGTAACCCTCAGCAATCTGCTGCTGCAAGGCATCTACAATGAACTGTGGACGGTGTCCAAAATAATGCACTCCATATCCTATTGCCATATCTAGATACTGATTTCCATCTAAATCCCAAAATTTCGAGCCTTGAGAATGATCCGATACAATTGGATAGATTAATTCTTTAAAATCTGTCCTGAAGTTCAAAGATGCAATCCAGTCACAGAACTGCTTTCTATTGTCTCTTGGATATTCTTTGCTTTTTCTTGTTTTCTGATTATATCTTATAATAAATTCTTTAATAAACCGCTTCTGTTCTTCTGTAAAAATGTCTCTATCCATTTTTACCGCACGGAAATTAATCTGTGGAAATTCCTTTTTTGGACTCTTTGCTGGAACCGTCTTTTCAGGTAACTGCATTGTTTCCTGTTTCTCTTTTTTCTCTGGAACCGCTTTCACGATATTTTGTCGTCCGATTACTTCAAGCTGTTTTGCTGCAAGATTTTGTAGAGAATCTGCCATCACTCTCATCTGCATCTCAAGTATGCTTTGCAGTTCTTCCCCTTGTACCGCTGTTCTAGACATAACAGGCTTTTTTGTTTCTTCTAGCGCTTCGCATACAGTAATAATTTCAGATTCTTTTTCTTCCTTAAGGGTTACAGGTTCCACAACAATTTCTTGTTCTCTTCCCCCAGCACTTTCGATAAAATCAGCAATCTTCTCAATCGTATCTAAATCGCTCATTACTCTTGCCATTGGAATCTCAATCTGAAATTCCTTATCAATTCGCTTCTTTATCTGAACTAACATAAGAGAATCTAAGCCAAGTGAAAATAAATTACAGTCAATCTCTATTTCTTCTGCACTAATTCCAGACACCTCCTGAATCAATGCTTTTATCTTTTCAATTATCTTTTGCATTGTATCCTCACCTTCCTTAAAACCAATATCTACTTTGCTTCCACTCCTTACCTGGTAATTGAATCAGCCAGTCTCCCTGCACGTTCTTTACCCCGAAATCTACATCCACGCCATATTCGTACAATTTCCTTATGGTATCTCTTACCTGCAATTCCTCATCTCCTGCTTTTCTTATTATTGGTAATATAATCCTTTCTTCTTTCAAATCCTGTTCTGCCATTACTGACAAGTATGGTCGTACATTACACTCTACATAAATATCACAATCTAATCCTTCCGTTTTCTGCATAGCTCGCAATATATGCGAATCTTCTTCTAATAACCAGCCAAACATTTTTCTTGGTTCACTTTTCCTGTACTCTACAAAACTTCTAGCAGTACTGCAATAAGGAATCTCTTCCTCTTGCATATCTTCGTTGCCTATGAGCTTACTAAATTCCTGTACTGCAGCCTCTTTGTCTTCTATCCAGTTTACATCACAATCTGGCAGTTCCAAATGCGAAATATCATGCTCTTGTACAAAAGACTGAAACTTTGAAGTTTCTTCATATCCTACTACTAGACTCTCTTTCGTATTTACAGAAAGTAAATGCATTCCTGTTTGCCTTTCCTTATCAAGCATCTCCATCCCACTCTCTTCTGATAGAAATACTAAGGACGTGTTTAATCGTTTTCCGTATTTCGCTTTTATCTGTTCCACTCCTGTTGCAAACAAAAACGCCTGTTGCAGTGAGATTATTCCTGCCGCTACAGCTCCAATCCACTCGCCATATCTATGCCCTAATATAGCATTTATTTTAACTCCAAAATACTGAATCATCTTAAGAATTCCATATTCTGACGTCATATATAAATACATGTTTGTCAATGGATTCTCATTATCCTCACCGTGAAGATATGCCATAACATCCACATCGTATTCTTTCATTAGTATCTCTTGACATTCATTTACTGCCTTCTGGAAAATAAAATTATTCTCATATAAGTTTTGAAAGCCTTCCAAAGTTAACTTTTGTATTCCACCAAAAAGCAGTACTGTTTTATTGTTTTTTGAAACGGTGTCTAGCATACCATTCTTAAGGAATTTAGATTTTTCACGTAAACGTTTTATATATTCTTCTCTTGTTCTTGCCACTACTGCAGCCCTGTATTTTTCTCCTGCCCTGCAACGATTAGCAGTAAACACAATGCGATCGAGGGGATTTGTAGTCTCTTCAAGAAAATCTGCCATATTTTCTATTTCCTTCACTAGCAGCTCTTTCTTCCTTGCCGATATTGTTAAAACCTGTGGTACTAATTTAGGAAACTCATAATGTTTTGGCTGCTCGGCTTGCCCTACAATCATATGAGCATTGGTTCCACTAAGACCAAACGAACTGATACCTGCTATTCGACATGGTTCTCTCCACTCAACCATGGCAGTAGGTACTTGAAACTTCATGGATTGCCACGGTATCAGATGATTAAGTACGTGAACTCCTCGGTTTGCTGGTATTTTTCCATAATAGACTGCTAACACAGTTTTGATAAAGGCTGCAATTCCGGCAGCACTTTCCGTATGACCTATATTGGTTTTACCAGCTCCCAGATAAAGCTCTTTTTCTCTATCCCCATATACAAGATTGAGTGCATTCATTTCCTGAGGATCTCCCAGTTTCGTTCCTGTCCCATGGGTCTCCACAAATGACACTTCGGAAGCCATTACCCCTGCATTTTTTAAGGCTTGTCTCATAACCCTGACTTGCGCCGTTCCATTTGGTGCAGTAAGTCCACTGCTCCAGCCATCACTATTCACTGCACTGCCTTTGATAACCGCATATATGTGGTCACCATTTTCAATTGCATCTTGATAGCGTTTTAGTACAACCACACCACATCCTTCGCTTCGTACATATCCATCCGCTTCCTCATCAAATGTGTGGCAATGTCCTGTTTTGGATAGTGCATTCATTTCCTTAAGGCCAAGATACCCGTATGGTGAAAATATACAGTTAACTCCTCCAGCCAAGGCCATATCAGATTCCCCCGAATGAAGACTTAATACAGCCTGATGTATTGCAACCAGTGACGAAGAACATGCGGTATCTACCACTAATGCCGGCCCATGAAAATCAAACGTATAACTGATTCTGCCTGCTGCCATATTGTTCATATTTCCAGACAGCATATAGGATACGGCCTCTTCTTTCGGCATAATTTCCTTATAATCCGAATTGGAAATTCCTATGTATACACCGGTCCTGCTTCCTCTTAATTCTTTTATATCCAGACATGCATCCTGCAAAGCCAGATAACTATTTTTTAGCAATAACCTCTGTTGTGGGTCTAAATATTTCGCTTCTTTCGGTGTAATTCCAAAAAGTCCAGCATCAAACTGGTCAACATCCCATAAGAAACCTCCTTTTAAATCCACTCGATTCTTTTCACAATATTCCTTTAATTCCTTACGTTCCTCCGGAATACCCGTTATCCCATCGTATTCTTCTAACAGTTTTGACCAGTACAGTTCTTTTGTATCCGCCCCTTTCGGAAACTGGCATGCCATACCAATTACTGCAATGTCTTCTGTCTGAAATATTTCTGTTCTTTCCTGCTTCTCGTGATCTTCTTGTTTTTCTCCTAATATAAAGTCTGCCATTGCATTTACAGAAGGATAATCGTATACAATAGAAACCGGCAGTTCCATTTCTATTACTTGGGACATCAGCTTGTGGAACTGGGCCGCCTTCATTGAATTGACTCCCGCTTCTACAATGCTCTCATCCAAATCATCTATGGTAAAACCTAGCACATTTTTTAGCTGTTCTTCGATAATATCAATGACCTGTGCTCTGGAATATTGACGGTACAAATCATAGTAATTCCCTTTCTCGATCCATTCTTTTAGCTGGAATCTTTGTATCTTGCCGCTATTTGTCTTTGGTATCTCATTGATTAAAACTACTTTATCAAGAATAACGCCGGTTCGTCTTGCAATTTTCTTTCTTGAATAATCACCAAACTTGCGAAGTTCAATAAACGTCTGTTCCCCCTTCACCAAAAACAAAATAATCTGATCTCGTTCTTCCTCTTCCCTAAACACACCACAAATAGCACATTCACAGTTAGGATATTCTTCTTTTATGATGTTCTCTAAATCATTGCAGTAATAATTCTTGCCATTTACAAATATAATGTCTTTTTTTCTGCCGCTTATAAGCAGCTCACCTTCATGGATAAAACCAATATCTCCTGTATTAAGCCAGCCATCCTGAATTTTCATTTTTTCATTCTGATTTAGTCCATCATAGTATCCACTGCTTATAATGGCGCCTCCAACCTGTATCTCACCAAAATAATCTTCTTCTAACACGTTACCATCTTCATCCACAATTCTGATTTCATTGTTGCGATGTGCCCGTCCCACTTTCACCAGTTCCACTGCAAATGAACTTTCCGCTTCAGAATTTAGGAATTGTACTGGTGCACCTATATTTTGATTTTCCCCACAAATCCATATGTTTTCTAAAGGTCTTCCTACTTTAGTGGATGTAACAGAAACTGTAGCTTCAGATAAGCCATACCCAGTCTGGAATACATTTTCTCTAAGATGATATTGCTTCATCATTTCCAAGAAAGTATTGCATGCTTTCAATGAGATCGGTTCTGCACCATTTAAAATAATTCTTAAATTGGATAAGTCTAGCTTACTACAATCCCGGTTCATAATGCCTCGTAAATAATAACGGTATCCAAAATTCGGACTGCATGTCAAGGTAACTTTGTGTTCACTGATTTTCTCCATCCAAAGATAAGGTCGGTAAATAAATAATTCAGTACTCATAAGATAGCTGTCTATATTGCAATAAATTCCCAGCATATGACTTACAATAAGACCAATATTGTGATAAAGCGGCATCCAGCTAAGTATAGAATCTGTCTCAACTACCTCGCTGTCTTCTACCATTCCTTTAAAATTCTCCAGAAGATTATTGTGAGAAATTTGAACTCCTTTTGGTGCTCCTGTAGAGCCAGAAGAAAATTGTAAAAATGCAACATCATCTGGATTGCAGTTAACAGGTGCTTCCACGCATTTACTCAATTGGTAATTCCCAGAATTATCATATATATGTATATTTATTACATCATTCTCGTCTAAAGCATTCACTATTTCTTTTCGTCTTGAATTTGTCGTTGCAATATAAGGTTTCCTTAACTGTCTGTAAATTTTCAACACCTGTTCTACAGATTCTCTTCCTTTTTGTGCTGTAAGCGGCACTGGAATCATTCTTCCAAGTATACATGCCCAAAAAGCGATTAAAAATTCTCTATTATCTTCATATTGTAGTATTACTTCCGTCTTTGCTTTCAATCCTTTTTCTATCATGCATTGCTTCTGTCTCCACGCTAGCTCGTATAGTTCTTTATACGAAAGGAATTCTTCCACGTCCTCGCCCCGTATAAAATAAATCCCCCGATTATCTTCCTCCCCCTTTGAAGTAATAACCTCTATTAAATTTATGTACATAACATCCACCTTTCCCCTACTTAATTTTAATTAAAATAGGAAAGCCCTTTCATGTTCGATGCTTTTCATTTGTATTCTCATTGGAATTCATTTTTCTATAAAAGAAGTGCATTCAATACTAGTAGATTTGTTAGCTATCTTGTCTATAACTTTACCTTTCAGCTAGTTCTTTGTCAAGTAACTTTATACAATAAGTGTCTCTTATAAATAATTTATCTGTTAATAATAAACAATTATCATTAAAAAATAAGCTAATTTATAAGCTAAATTATTCTCTCTCAATACTTAGATTCAAAACCGAGTGTGCGTTTCTCCCACCACACGACTTAGATAAATCAAAAGACGTCTAATAGCCAGCTCTTACACTGTCCAAGACGTCTTTTTTCTGCATCTTCAATGGATTCTCATACTTTTATCATTTTAAGTTTTAGAATTCAAACTTCTTCTCAAAGTAAGCTTTTAGATCTTCAATCTTAATTCTTTCCTGTTCCATTGTGTCACGATCACGTACTGTTACACAACCATCTGTTTCGGACTCGAAGTCATAAGTAACACAGAAAGGTGTCCCAATTTCATCTTGTCTTCTATAACGCTTACCAATGTTTCCACGATCATCGTATTCACAGTTATAATATTTGGATAACTCTGCATAAATTTTACCTGCACCATCAGCTAATTTTTTAGATAATGGAAGCACGCCAATTTTAACTGGAGCTAACGCTGGATGGAAATGAAGAACTGTTCTTACATCGCCACCTTCTAATTCTTCTTCGTCATAAGCACCACATAAGAACGCTAGTACGACGCGGTCAGCACCAAGTGATGGCTCAATAACGTAAGGTACATATTTTGTCTTCTTCTCATCATCAAAGTAGCTTAAGTCTTCTTTGGATACATTCATATGCTGAGTTAAATCGTAATCTGTTCTATCTGCGATCCCCCACAATTCACCCCATCCAAATGGGAATAAGAACTCTATATCAGATGTTGCTTTGGAATAGAAAGATAATTCTTCCTGTTCATGATCACGAACACGCATTTCTTCTTCTTTCATACCAAGATTCTTTAACCAGTTGATACAGAAATCTTTCCAATATGCAAACCATTCTAAGTCAGTATCTGGTTCACAGAAAAATTCTAATTCCATCTGCTCGAACTCACGAGTACGGAATGTGAAGTTACCTGGAGTAATCTCGTTACGGAAAGACTTACCAATCTGTCCAATACCAAATGGAATTTTCTTACGAGATGTTCTCTGGACATTTTTAAAGTTTACGAAAATACCTTGCGCTGTTTCAGGTCTTAGATACACTGTATTCTTTGCATCTTCTGTAACACCCTGGAATGTTTTAAACATTAAGTTGAACTGACGAATCTCTGTAAAGTTGTGTTTTCCACAGCTTGGACAACAGATGTTGTGTTCGTCGATGTATTTACTCATCTCTTCGTTGGACCATGCATCTACAGAACCTTCGATTGTGATACCATTTTCCTGCATGTAATCTTCGATAATTTTATCTGCACGGAATCTTTCGTGACATTCTTTACAATCCATTAACGGATCAGAGAATCCACCTAAATGTCCTGAAGCAATCCATGTCTGAGGATTCATAAGAATTGCACAATCAACACCTACATTGTAAGGGTTTTCCTGGATGAATTTCTTCCACCATGCTTTTTTTACGTTATTCTTTAATTCTACACCTAAGTTGCCGTAGTCCCAAGTATTTGCAAGACCTCCGTAAATTTCGGAACCTGGATACACAAATCCTCTTGCTTTTGCTAATGCGACTATCTTGTCCATTGTCTTTTCCATTGACTGATCACCTTTCCATATCATTGTATTTTTATAAATGTATTGATTACCTATATTATTTATTTTTATAAACGATTACTGCCTGCTCTTCTCCAGTAGTCTCTACTGTATTAGGAGCCAGTAACATTACGTTTGAATAATACTTTACTGCATCTGGGAACATTATGTCTCCCTTTATCTGAATGACCAATACCTTATACTCTGTATTGTCTGTTACTTCCTTTTGACTTACACGGCTTCCATCGGCTGCAACCGTCATGATTTCCGGAAGCACACCAGCTTCTTTTGCTTCTTCCATGCTATAGGATGCCGCTTCTATATTGTTCATGGCACTGTACAGTTTCATATTATCATATGTTACAATTGCTTTTGCAATATGCTTCGTGCCGTTTTCTTCAATTTTTAATTTATTAAGTTTTACACACTCTTCGCCTTGTTCTTCATTGAACGTGTTAATGGCTGATTCCATAAATGCTTTCAAATCATCTTCATCGTAATATGGCTCATCAAATGCTTCATATGCACCAGACTGCACACTGCCATCGCTGCGAAGTAAAACCGTTTCATCCTTAATGTCTGCTAACTTTAGGGAGTGCACTCTGCTTTTACATCCTGTGGCGGCAAGCATTAGACATATACATAGCCCCACCATTAAAGCTTTTCTCTTCATACTATCTCTACCCTTTACCTTTTCTTACTCCGATTCACACGTGGTTCTTTTTATTTTACCCTTAATTGCGTATTATTTCAACAAATTTTTCAAACTAAAAGGGCTCGAACATCTTTAAAGAACGGAATTTCCGATCAATATAAGTATCAAGATACTGTTCATTCAGCCTCGCCAACTCTTCTAATACACCTTCCGAAACTCGAAAAGTAAATAGTTTTTCGATGGTTTGGGCCTCTATAAACTGTAGTGTATAAATAGTTGCCGGCTGCAAGTAAAAGCTTCCTGGATACTGTCTTTTGCAGGAATCACAAATAACGCCACCTTCTCTCACATTGAACGCATATGATTTTTCACAATTCACTTCTTCATTACATTTTACACAAGAAAACACTTGTGGCCCTTCTCCATTGACAACCATGATTTTCTGCTCAAATATGTATCGTATCAAGCGTTGTTCAATTGTTTTCTTACTTAACGCCCGAAGGGACTGATACAATAACTTAAGCATCTGAGTTGCTTCTACATTTTCTCTTCCGTAATAATCAGCAAATTCACAAAAATACATTGCCATGGCTACAGAATCCAAGTCTTCTCGTAAATCAGTGAAATAATTGCTTATGTCCGCTGACAATAAGTTATAAGAAGAACGCCCCTGAAGCAAGGTAAATTGTCCAAAGGTAAATGGCTGAGAACATGCAAGTAAGGCGCTATTCGGTCTTCTAGCGCCTTTTGCAAAAGCTGATATTTTGCCACATTCTTTCGTTAATATAACAACTCTCCGATCATAATCCCCAATGGGCATGGTACTAAGAACCATGCCCATATAGGTAACAGAATTTTTATAACTAGAGTTACTCAAAACACTCATCCTCTTTATGACAGCCAACTTGCACCTGTTCTTCGTTTTCGATCTCACTTTCACATGTGCAGGCATAATTTAAATAATCATTAATACTTCCTGTTTTCTCAAACAGCTTCCAAAGTTCTCTATCGCTCATAGTTAGCCTCCCTAATCTCTCTATCTTATTTATTAGGATTGCCATTTTGCGATTATTCTATACGAATGAAACTTATATTTCTGTTTTGTTATAGCCATAATTTTTAAGGAACATGTCACTGTCTCGCCAGTCTTTACGAACCTTCACCCACAATTGCAGGTTCACCTGCTGGTCTAAAAGATTTTCGATCTCACGACGTGCATTCATACCGATATTTTTTAACATAGCACCTTTTTTCCCGATAATAATACCCTTATGAGAATCTCTTTCACAAACAATGGTAGCCTCAATATCCATGATTTTGCCACCTTTGCGCTCTTTCATTTTTTCAATAGAGACTGCAATACCATGAGGAATCTCATCGTTTAACAGACGTAATGCCTTTTCACGAATCAGTTCCGCAACAATCTGACGCTCTGGCTGATCTGTAATGGTATCTTCATCGTAAAACTGAGGTCCCTCCTCCAAGTATTCAAAAATTGTACTTACTAGGTTTTCTTTGTTTTCACCGTTCATAGCGGAAACAGGAACTATTTCTGCAAATTCATGTAGTTTCTGATAAGACTCAATAACTGGAAGCAATTCTTCTTTTTTAACCGTATCAATTTTATTAATAACCAGAATAACTGGTGTTTTCACTCTTTTTAGAGTTTCCGCGATATGCTGTTCCCCTGCCCCAATATAAGTAGTAGGTTCCACAAGCCATAAGATTACATCCACTTCATTAAGTGTACGTTCCGCAACTGTCACCATGTACTCTCCAAGCTTGTTTTTTGCTTTATGAATACCTGGTGTATCAAGGAAAATAATCTGCCCATTTTCCTCTGAGTAAACAGTCTGAATTCTGTTTCTTGTTGTCTGTGGCTTATTAGAAGTAATCGCGATTTTCTGTCCAATAATCTGATTCATTAACGTTGATTTTCCTACGTTTGGCCTTCCAATTAATGTTACGAAGCCTGATTTATAACTGCTATTCATTGTCTTATCCATCCTCTACAAATTAAAAGTTTTATCAAATAATGCTTTCTGTTCTTCAATCTTATCTTCATTTCCCACTACACAAAGTACATATTCACTTAGCATAGATTCCATCTGTTTATAGAGCGCTCTAATATCTTCTTGCTGACAGTCAATAATACTGTCACGTTCTTTCTGCAACATTTCCTCATTCAGCTTAGAAATGTAACATGTATAGTCACGCTGCCCTTTTGCACAAGGATTTAATGGTGTATCTGTTGTACTAATTGTTCCGAGTACAAATTTTGTCATGTCTCTGGAGTCAATGGTAAAGTCTTTTACATAATCGCTTACAGTCTTATATACGTTGATGGTTTCAGCCAGATTTGGATCACGATACGATACAAAATAACTGTTTCCATTTCTTAAGAAATTACACATACATCCGTAGGCACCGCCCTTAACCCTGATATTACTCCAAAGATAATCATATGACATAATTGTTTTCAATACTTTTAGTGCACCTGTATAAGACAGATCGCCTTTCAGACAGTCTCCTCCTAGTGCAACAAACTGCACTTGTCCTGCTGTCTTGATACCTTCATTGGCTGGTACCAGCTTTGGAAGTTCTAATTTTTTCTCTAGTTTTGCCTCTGTCTCATGTTGAGTGACTTGTTCAATAAACCCTTCTGCAATTGTCTTAAATTTATCGAATGCTTCTTTCTCACAAGTCATACTTAAAATCATATTTTCTTTTCGACATATGCCTTTTATTAATTCTTGCATTGTCTGAATGAGCGTCTCTTGCTTTTCATCAAAATGTTCTTCCATATCACTTAGGAATTCATAATAAGACTGGCCTATTAATTCATCCGTAAACTGGCTCTCCTTCGAGATATAAGCTAATGCTCTTCCTGCTGCAAGAGAGTGTGCACTAGAGTTCATCTTAATTCTCATTTTGGATCTTGATTCCGATACAATTTCTTTCAAACGCTTCTGATCTTGTAACACACTTGTATATAAGGTTTTTACTATCAAATCCATTGCTTTGTCCATATTTTCATAAAGTACCTTTACAGTCACTTCTAAATATGGTCTAAACACGTCTTTTTCGTACCTAACACCATAAACTTCAACATCGTAAACAATTCCACCAGTCAGAATATTTACTTTATTGGCTAACTGCTGATAATCCATATCCTCAGTACTAACTTTTCCTAGTACATAACTTAACAAACTAATTTCATTCCCATAACCAATATAATCGTCAATGGCAAATCCTATTCGAATATATCCAATTCCATTGGTAGTAACATTATGATGTAAAGTAGTTACATTTGCAATGTTATATTTTTCATTTTGAATAGGGCGAACGTTTCGTCTGATATCTTTTCGTTCCAATAAAGGTATTAATTCTAATTCTTCTTGAGTAGATGGTGTCTCCTGCCATTCCCTTAACTCTTTATTCTCGCGAATAATCGTTTGTAACTCTTCCTTTGTTAAGGTTGCTTTATACGCTGCTAATTTTTCCTTTAATTCCTGTTCTCCCTTAGCGGTCAAACCAACCTCTGGTTCCAGTATAACCAAAGTGCTATGAGGATTGTCTAACAGATACTCTTCAATTAACTTTTCAAAATATCCAGTCGTTACATATTCCTTCATTTTGTGGAACGTTTCTTCTGCCTGTAAATGAATAAATGCAGATTTATCATCATATAACCAGCTATCCAGCACCTGTATTCCATACATCAATCCCTTTGGATAGGAGCCAAAATCTCCTTCTTTGAATCGGAACTCATGGTAATTAATGGCCGCACGTAAAGACTGCTCTCCAATTCCTTCTTTACATATCTTTCTAAGAGTATCCATGATAATTGTTAAGAATTCCTTTTCTCTATCAAGACTTACTTCTTTTGCTATAATACTGAAATAAGGCTGATAAATTCCATTTTCAAACTGGCTCAAGATATCGCTTCCAATACCTGCATCTATTAGTGCTTGTTTTACAGGTGCTCCTGGGAAACTAATCAAAGCCGACTCTAATATCTGAAATGCCAGATACAAATCGCGATTTAAGCTTGTGTCTAGTACCACGTTATAACTTAAATACGCACCTGCACTGTCTGCTTCACTTTCTGAGATAGAATATCCACTGCGGATTGTCTTCATTTCTTTAAATGCTGACTGCTTCTTGATTTCAGAATCTACAGGTTCAAAACCAAAGTGACTTAAATACTCCTTATCCATCCAGTTTAGTTTTTCTTCCACATCCATATCACCGTACAAATAAATGTAGCTATTGGATGGATGATAATACTTTTTATGAAAATCCAGATAAGCTTCATAAGTTAGATCTGGAATATTCTTAGGATCACCACCTGATTCAATTCCATATGTGGTATCTGGGAATAAGGATGACTGAATCATTCTGTAAAGCTGCTGTTCTGGTGAGGAAAAAACACCTTTCATTTCGTTGTACACAACACCGTTAATTTTCAATTCATCTTCTTCATTCTCTAATTCGTAATACCAGCCCTCTTGTTCAAAAATGGCTTTCTTTTTATAGATGTTTGGATAAAATACGGCATCCATATATACATTCATCAGATTCTGATAGTCCTTGTCATTACAACTTGCAACTGGATACATAGTTTTATCCGAGAATGTCATAGCATTTAAAAAAGTATTCAGCGATCCTTTTGCCAACTCTACAAATGGATCTTTTGATGGGTATTTCTTCGAACCACATAAAACAGTATGTTCTACGATATGTGCTACGCCTGTTGAATCTTCAGGTGGAGTTCGAAAAGCAATTGAAAATACTTTGTTATCGTCGTCATTGCTCATTACAACCACACGTGCCCCACTCTTTTTATGACGGTATACTAATCCTAGACTCCCTATCTCTTTAATCGCCTCTTCCTGCTCTAATTCATATGCGGGAAGGCCCATTAATTCTTTACTGCTTTTAATACTCTTTGCCATCCATTTCTTCCTTCCTATTCTTCAATATAGTGTAAGTGTACTCAAACTGGACTATATTATACCATATGTGGTGGTTATTGTCATGTTAGGATGTAAATGATTTTGTTTTTTTAACTATATGCGGGAAGTTAATGCTCCATAATCAATCTTAGACAGATGCTTTTTATCCATCGGCATCTCATCAATATAAATGACTTTATCCACATCTAACCATTCCTTTTGTTCTACAATCTTTTTATATTCTTCCTTCTCAGCCTGTACTACTAACGTCTTTTTCCCCTCATGTAACAAAAAGGCTGCCTTTTTAACCTGAAAGTTTGAATATACCTTGCTTTCCACACAAAAAGGATAGAACCATTTCCCCTCCTCATGTATGGCTGCTTTTGTTCTTCCATATAAATACAGAACTCCATCTTCTTTGATTCTCCCCAAGTCCCCCGTTCTGTGCCACACAGTATCTCCAACTTTTATTTTATTCTCTTTATCTCCAATTCCATCCATATATCCTGACAAAACATGTTTCCCTGATACTATGATTTCACCAACCTCATTGGTTAACTTCAATGTTTCCCAAGCTTTCTCATCAAGTTCTCCATACTGCCTGCCAGGTTCATTTTGAATAATGGCACAAGGCAGACACATATCCCCCGCCACTAGACCATCACCGGTCTCAATACTCTGCCACTGTTCTTTCGTTAATTGTTTCATATTATATAAAGCTATAGGTTCTGCCTCAGAACAGCCGTAAAGCAAATAGCATTCCGACTCAGGAAATAATTCCATTACGCCATCAATGATATGTTTATACATTGGACCGCCTCCAACAAATATCTTTCTGACACTGCATAATTGTATTTTATTCTGTTTCCCATATCGTATCATCGCTTCTGCTAAAAATGGAGATAGAATCATTCTTGTAACCTGTTCCTTCTGCACATTTTCAAATATAGAAGCAGCGCATTCTGGTCCTCGCAGGCTAAATGCAGGTAATACGGTTTTTATGCCAAAGATAAAATTCGTAACTGTAAAAATCGGCATCACTGCAAAATCTACGTCATGCTGTTCATATAAGAATTGCTTTTTTATCTCCTCTCGCTGGCATTCTAGAAAGCCAAAGGTTCTAACAATTCCTTTTGGAACTCCTGTACTTCCACTTGTAAACGAAATCAATGCTTCTTTTTCTGGTGAAATTGTAATCCCCGAAACAGCAGCACCTTTCTTTCCAAAACATACACAGGACTCACAGGATAAGAACATTACCTCATCCTGCATATATTTCTTACATTGTTCGATTACTGGCTTTATACCAATGACTTTCTTAACCTTGGCTCGTTCCATGCATAACTTCCTTGTAGATATGTCCATGTCAGAGTCAAATAGCACTCCTGTTGCTCCGATACTCCATAACGCATACAATGTCACATATAACAAACTTCCTGCTGGAATCATCAGAAGAATTCGTTCTCCATCTGTTATTCCTTGTTCCATATATGCACCTCTTGCAAAGCGCACCGCATCCACAAACTGTCTCTCTGTAAAATGACTTTTTCCTTCCACTAATATTTCCTTTTCAGACCAAATCCAATTTTCACTTGTAAGCTTCCTTATAAAATCATTCACTGCAATCCCTCCTGTAAAGTACATAATGACTACACATATGCTGGTTCGGAAGCATATGCATCGTATGGTTATTTTCGTGAACAAGGGCCATAACTCCATTGGTTAATCCATTTGCTTTTGCGACATGTGCAACGCAACCCATTAAAGCAGTTGCAAGACCAAGTTTTTGATACTCTGGAAGCACAGCAAATGTCTTAAACAATATGGTCTTTAATGGCTGCCCATTCTGTATCTCTGCAAAATCCGGTATTCCAAGCAGAAATCCAATTGCTTTCTGTTCTGCAAATGCATAATACAAATATTTTTTCTGAAGCATTGAAATTGCAGGCTTATAGATATCTTCGTACTCCTCATAGTCGATTGGAGTATAATATATATTATTGATAAAACTCCGCTTTGAGATATCGTAGTTCATTCTTAGTATCTCTTCGTCAGTAAAGGCCGAGGCATCCTGTATTATAATGCCTTTTTCCTCATAAATGAGTTCTAACTCTTCTTTTGATTTGATAAAATGAATGAGTTTATTAGCAAAAGAGTAGTAATTCTGATGGGGCAAAAATCCTGCTCTTTGAAACCATTCTACATATTCCTTTGGCTGTGATGGTTCCATAAGAAATGGGCTCTGTCGTTCTGTTTCTAAAAGAAAACGGTAACTATGCCAAGTGTTCTGATTCATCGGTCCCACAATGTATGCCACCTTATGTTCTTCTAAGTAAGACACCGCTTTCTGAATTAATTCGAGCGCAACTGCCTCATCCGATGCACGAAATGCTCCAATTACACCGATTTGCTCTCCTTTCAAACCTTTTGGTACATCATGATACCAAGCTGTCACCGTTCCTTTATCTCCCACGTAAGTCCATGTCGCTTGATATGTATCATATTTAACATCCATCTAACTTTTCCTCCTAGATTATACTAAATATAAAACATCCTATTACCAAACAATCTTGAAGCCATCTTGTTTGCACGACTGTTGTTTTTTTTGGTCGTGTTGTGAGAAAGTAAACAATGTAAGGCACAAACACTAGCATACCTGCCCGCCATCCTATACAAAGACTGAACATGAACCAGAAATTAAGCATCTGCATTTTTAATAGAAGCGACTTCTTAATTGGAGTCTTCCACATTACCAAGAGAACAAAGACACCTAGATACAGCAATTCTATGCTATAATGCAAATCATTCAAATGCTTTAGATAAAAATATACGCTTAAGGGTATCAAAAGGTTATCTGCTCCGTTGATACAAGTAGCTTCCAAAACAGTAAGACTTAAACTAATTAAAAGGATGATGCCTACTAGGCAAATGTCCATAACATAGTTCTCCCACTGCAAACCAATTAACAGAATCAAACATGTGACTAGAAAAAAGCTCCCACTACCTGCCAGTGTCTTGGTTCCTTCTTCTTTATCACTAATTACCAGACTTTTTACATTCCGTCCAATCAGCGCTGCTGCTGCATCACTTAATGTTATGATTAAAACAGGCAGACAATAGGTTTTAAAATCAAGATGGGTCACAGGTGGCAGAAGTAAAAACATTACAGGGAACAATACCTCCCCATATGACTCGTATTTTGATGTGGTATACATAGCCTCACCATAGACAGACTTCTTCTTAGAAAGAAAACGTAATAAGACCAAGGATGAACATGTAAATACCGCTGTCAGGCTTACTGCCCAGTAATTTGATGGTCTTGTAACAAATGTTGCACTTGCTGCTACAATACCATTCATAATATGAATCATTTTCCGAGTATATTTTTCACCGATTACATATCGAAATTTGTGAATAAGTCCCATGGACAAATAAAAAGTCAACAGACCCACAAATACCGTTTCAGACCCACTTAGCATTTACTTTACCTCCTCTACAACAAAGTGGTGATAAAAATAAGCTTTGTCTTCTAGTGTTAATTTCTTTGATAATTCTTTTTTTCTATTTACCTTCGTGTAAAATTTCTTCGGACAGCTTCTTGGAACAAGCATATTCCAGTAGGCAAGCCTGGCTCCACTTTTACTTGCCTTTAAAATTTTCTCATACAAAAACTGCATATTTTCCTCTGACATGTATTCAAAAATATCACTCAAATTGAATCCATCCACTTCTGATTCTGGAATTTCTTTTAGATACTCTTCCAAGGACTGCTTCCGAATCTCAAGTCTATCTATGTTTTTCTTGATTACTTCAAAATTCTCTTTTCGGAAAGCGTACGGAAGTACATTGAGATCATAGTTGCCATACACGACATAATGTAAATATGGATTTTCATGCATAGGAACCTTGAAGAACCCCCTTTCTGTTCTTCTTAAAATTCTTTCCGCAACATTACCGTCTACGTAATTAAAAAATGCTTCATCTCGCCCTATTTTTCCTAGCAATCTTCTTGAAAAGAAAATGTGGTAAAGCAAGCGCCAGCGCCGATTATTCCATACTTTATAATAAAATTGAATTCGTTCTGACTCTGTCCTTGCCCGAAACATACTATCAATGCATTTCTTGCTATGTACCAAACGAAGTATGTATTTACGGAATAATTCAAAGTAATGCTCAAATTTTCCTCCATGTATAAATCCCTTTCGTATCACATCTAGATTTTTATCCCAAAATTTTCTGCATGGAACACTAAGCTGATTTCGAATGGAAAAATAAATATCTTCACGCTGATTCTTATTCCCTTCTGTAACACCAGCAAAATGCAAAAATTCTTCATAGTTTAAACTGCGATATGCCTCCTTACGAAGTTCCACACAGCAAAGCTGGCTTTCATTTAAGTCAACGGCAATTACCTTTCCTGGATTATTTGCCAAAATTGCGAATGAATTATCTCCCGCAGAAGCAATGGATACATAATGACCACCTTCTTTTACCTGTAATGCCTTTAATAAAATATCTGCATCTTCCCAACACTGGGCATATCGTATTCTTGAGAAATCTGCGTATTGTTCTATTTCACTTTTCATTGCCTTCTCCTCTCTGAAATCAATTTTATTCTGCTTCACCTGTGGTTTCCAAAATTTCAACCGTTCCTGTCGAGCCATTGACACGGATGAAGTCACCTGTATGCAACCGTTTCGATACCTCATCAACTGCAACTACGGATGGAATTCCCATTTCTCTCGATACAATTGCCGCATGAGAGAGAAGACTTCCACATTCTACTACAACGGCACTGGCTTGATTAAACAGCATAATCCAGCCTGGGTCCGTATGATTGGCTACTAAAATCTCTCCTTCTTTCATCACTGCATTACGGCAGTCAAATATGACTCTTGCTTTTCCTTCTACTACACCTGGACTACATGGAATCCCTTTTAGTACATTTTGTACTGTTCCTTTTTGCTTGACTTCATGTTGTTTTGCTTTTATTGCTTGACCGACTTGACCGTATACCATAAATCTAGGTGTTTCAGGCAAGGTTTGATAATATGCATATTCTTTTTTTCTGACAGATACCAAATCCTTAAGCCGATACGTGGTTGCGGTTCCATCTATATAAGAAAGAATTTCTTCTATATTCAGATAAAAAATATCTTTACTATCTTCTAATGCCTGTGTACTTGCAAGTCGTACTCCCATCTCATTAAGGATACTTCTTACACATCCAAATACTTTTGTTCTCTCAAACCTTAGATTCTCTCGATTTCGTACAAACCTTCCTGCATTATGCATAATTCTTTTGAAAATCAGTTTCTTAAACGGTTTGCCTGAAAGTTTATTCATTGCCTTTTTGTACGCCTCTTCCGCTATTTTATTCGAAACCTTGCTTGCTGCGCTGGCACTGTGTTTCGTAGTTTCTCCGATGGTACGATACAGTAAAAGGGGATTTTCACGAACGGATTCTGATTCCATTTTCAGTTCATCTAGGCAGCGGTCGCCAAACTCATCTAAGTATGTTTCTATCATCTCTTCTAAAATTGGATTTTGCTTCAGTTCTTCTTCGATCTCTCCAATTGTTCCTTCCAAAAGACATTTGACTAAACTGGTTTCCCGTATTCCCATCTGACTCATTTTCCATATCATTTTCGCAGGCTTTGCACTGATAATCCCTCCTTGTCCACACAGTAAGGCATTACAGATGCCATCAATACCAACCCATGTATCGCATAACTTGCGTAAAATTCCGTGATATATCATAGTAAAGAAATCATTGATTAAAGGAGCATCCCATCCTTCCATAGTGGTGTATCCTACTTTATTTAAATATTCGTATAATTCATTCATTGTAAGAGAGGAAACGTCCACTTTTCCCAACGTATTCTTTATCATTTTGTAGAACCGTTTTATTTTCCTGTTTAACGTAACATACTGTACTCCAAACATAATAATGCTCCAGAAAAAGTGAAAACCGTCTGCTATTTTTTCTATCTTGTTTACTTTCTTTTCTTCTTGAATAACAAATTCGTCAGGAAGTTTCTCCTTAACTCCCATCATCTGCTCCATAAATTCCTTATTGAACTTATAACCTGGCAGAATAGACATCATATTGTACCAAGAACGCATATTGTAATACACCCGTCCATCTGTCATGCCAAGCATATTACGAAATGTCCTGTCATTTTTCTTAATCTGCTTCTTGGTCACACCAAACATTTTGCAAAACTGCCTGTATACTCCATCATAGGCAATTCGAATATACGAAAATGTAAGAGGTAACGTTACTCCATTATAACTTTCCGCAATATTACTATTATCAAATATGGTTGCACGTTCCAAGACTGGCATTACATTTTTTAAAGATGTGATAGGTCTGCTTTGCAAAAGATATAACTTACCATTTTCATAAGCCCACTCAATATCCTGGTACTTTCTTAGCAGTCGGCTGGTCTTTTTGGCAAGCTGTGCAACTTCTACTGCTTGCTCATTGGATAATACAGGCTGACTGCATTTTGCCTCCGAAACTTTTTTTTGCACTACCTTGTTTCCCTCAACGACATGCATTATATTTTTTTTAGGTACATTTTCATCTACGAGCTTTTTGACACTTTCTATGTAATAGGTATCTGCATTTGCTACTCCATCCACCAACGCACTTCCTAAGCCAAATACAGCACTAACCACACTTGTTTTAATGTCTGCATTTTGAGGATTCACTGCAAAGCACACTCCAGCACAGTCTGCATTCACCATTTTCTGAACAATAACTGATGGCACTTCCAACGTTCCTCTTAAATGATTTTGTTTCCGATATTCCAATACTCTCTCCGAAAATCCTGATAAAAAACATTTCTTAATATGGGTTACAATTTCATCTTTTGACAGCCAAAGATAAGATTCAAACTGCCCTGCAAAGGACGTTTCCAAACCATCTTCACTAAGAGCAGAAGAGCGAACCGCAAAGTATTCTCCGCCTAACACCTCTATCTGTGCGTGAATTTCTTTTAACACACCATCGGATAACTCAAAATTCTCTAACTCCCTTTTTGCCTCTTTCCAGTCATTATGTTCTAACACTCTTTTCTGTTTCTCTGTCAAACAAGAATAAAATGCTTGACTTTTCACAACAAACCAGTCGGGTATTGGCAAACAATACTCTCTTAGTTTTGCAAACGATAACGCTTTGCCTCCTAGTAATGGATAATCTTCTTCTCTCACTTCATTTTTATTGATACAATACTGATACATATACTACTCCTCTCACAAGTAAAGATAACAGGCTGCTCCCATCAATAGAGCAGTCAAAAAATAAGCCAACATTAACAGACCTTTCTTATGCATTTCCTTAAATGAAAAAACGCTAAAAAAGCATAGAAACCGTCCTATGGCATATAAATAGTACATTGGATGTTTTGTTACTTGATAAGTCAGCTTAGATGTGATTATGATTAGATAATCTAGTAAAACTAAGACGATTTGGTGTAATGCACCATAAATGAAAGAATGTCTTTTTAGAATAGTCCTTAGGTAAAACTCCTTTGTCATTAATAAAAAATAAAATAATATAATTACGTAAATTGGAACTGTTATAGGGTAACATATAATGGTAACTAGCATCTGAACAACTAATAATGCTGCCCCAATCTTTTTTAATTCCTTTAAGGATACTAGTTTTCTCTGGACGGGCCGCTCTGGATGTTTTATACAATCTTCTTCATAATCCTTGTGCTCATCTGCTATTCGAAACAGCATGAAAAAACTGAGCACCATGAACCACAAATAAAGAAATAGTATCGCCTTTCTCCCGTTGCCTGCAATACACATTGTACTCCATGTAAAAGCTGCTGAAAAGGGTAAATAGAACCAAAGTGGAAACCGTTCTTTTTGGTACTGATACCATTTCTTCAATTACGACTTCACTCCCTCCTTGTATGCAATTGTATCATAAAAGCGCATTTGTTCTTCTTTTGAAACCATCTGATAATGTTTTCTATCCTGCTCCATCTGGCTAATGGCATCTTCACGTTTCACTTTTCCTTCTCTAACTTCCACTGCTAATTCTCCTGTTGACTGAGGAAAGCCACTTCGTTCTAAGTGAAAATATTCTGCCATATTGTGCGCCCAGCAGTCTGGATGCTTTTCTCCCTTTTTTGGTGGTTCCCAATTGATTTTTTTCTGAAGGAACTCCACAATTTTGTCAGCATCATAAGAATGATACATAAAATACGATAACATCTGAATGTTTACGCCATCCAGATAATCAATCCTACCGCTTGCATCGCCTGCTTGATTCATTTTTTCATTTACTTTCTTTAACATTTGGTATTCAAACTGTTTCAAACCGTAAGTTGGCATAAAAGGTTCTAAATATTGGGTGTCTAATGCCCGCTGCAATACTTGTCCTCTGGATCGACCATTGATAATTAATGGAATTCCTTTTTCTTTTGCTGTAAGCAAGGAATAATAGTGCATCTGATGAAAGCAGACAGCACAGAAGTGTTTTGCAAATTTAACAGCTTCTCGATTAAGGAATTGAGATGTTTGTACATTTGGTTTAAATGTCTGATAATCCACATTTATCTGTTCTAGAACTTTGTTAATATTGTTTCTTCCATAATCTGTACAGAAACCATTATCGTACGTAAAAGCCAGCACCCGCATATTGTATTTTTCTTTTAATTGATAAATGATATATGTACTGTCCTTGCCACCGCTAAAACCTACTAAACAATCGTAACGACTTCCATTTTTAGCAGCTGTTTCTTTTGCCTGTGCCAAATAATTCAGAAAAGCGGATTCTAAATTATCATAATCTGTCAGTATGGATTTGTGTTCTTCATAGAACTGACAGTAGTTACATGAACCATTTTTCCCCATCTGCATACCTGGGTAATTGTCTGGAAGAGAACATGTTTTACATATATACATAATTATTACCTCCTTTGTTCTTGTGGTTTTATAGTAGCACAAGATGAGATAAATGACAAATGAAAAGCATCGCTCCATTACATGAAGTAATTTTGCGATGCTTTCCCACTAAAACTATTTACTTATCTATCGGCTTATTGCATGTTTTTCAATTCATCCCATATACGCCAAACGAAAGATTTCTTCCATATCCGCCTTCATATCTACCCCAAGCTTCACAAGAACCTGTTGTAACCCATGAAGTGTATCTATCATATCTTCAAAGTTCGCATTAGCGCCCATATGTCCAATTCGAATCACACTTCCTGCCAGTTCGCCAAAGGACCCTGCCAGCATAATCTGATAATCCTCTCTCATGGCAGTTAAAATCTGTTCTGCTGTAACACCTTCTGGAACATCAAACACTGTTACTGTATTAGAATAACCACTTTCCAGATGAAGTTTAAGACCCGCGTGTCTTACAGCATCTCTTGTAGCCTCACCAATTTTTGCATGTCTTTCAAGCATCTTTTCATCCGCTTTAATCATATCAAAAGCTGCCCTTAATCCATAAATGTCACTAATCGGCATGGTATATGGAAACCATTTTGCTTCGTAATAATCATCAAAGATGGTCAGGTTGGTATAAAATGATGCAATCGGAGTCTTTCGATTATGCATTGCTTTTTTTGCATCCTCACTTATCACCACAAATGTTAATCCGGGCGGTGCTGATACTGCCTTTTGTGAACCTCCACATAATAGATCGATTTGCCAGTCATCCACTCGCACGTCTTCTCCAAACATACCTGACACAGAATCCACAACTGTCATAATTCCATATTGTTTTAATAGGGGACAAATGTCCTGAATTGGATTAAGCATTCCACTTGGTGTGTCACAGTGTACTACCGTTGCGTATTTGTAATCATGATCTTTCTC
>DBKX01000145.1:2332-10542 GCA_002297865.1 Lachnoclostridium sp. UBA739 | reverse complement strand
TCACCCATACCTAAAATACGTGATGCCATTCTGTCTGGGTAAAACTGTTCCAAATCGGAAAGTTTCTCACCCATACCAATATATAGAATAGGTTTTCCTGTTACTGCACGAATAGAAAGGGCGGCACCGCCTCTTGTATCACCATCCAGCTTTGTAAGGATAACACCTGTAATGCTAATTTTATTATTAAATGTCTCTGCCACATTAACTGCATCCTGACCTGTCATTGCATCAACAACAAGCACAGTATGATCAACATTAAGATTTTCTTTAATCTCAATCAACTCGTCCATCATGGATTCATCAATATGAAGACGACCTGCTGTATCAAGTATAACAACATTTAAATTATTCTTTGCTGCATGTTCAACAGCAGCTTTTGCAATATTAACAGGTTTATGTCCATCTCCCATAGAGAAGACTTCAACTCCCTGTTTTTCACCATTTATCTGTAACTGCTTGATTGCGGCTGGACGGTATACGTCACAAGCAACAAGTAAAGGTCTTTTCCCTTTTTGCTTAAACTTGCCTGCTAACTTTGCAGTAGTTGTTGTTTTACCAGCACCTTGCAAACCACACATCATAATAATTGTAATTTCATTACCAGGCTTTAATGTTATCTCTTTGGTTTCATCCCCCATAAGAGAAACAAGTTCTTCGTTAACAATCTTAATTACCATCTGTGCCGGGGTAAGGCTGTTCATGACATCTTGACCTATCGCTCGGTCCTGTACTGTCTTAATAAAGTTCTTAACAACTTTAAAGTTTACATCAGCTTCCAAAAGAGCCATTTTAACTTCTTTTAAAGCAGCTTTCACGTCCGCTTCTGTCAAACGGCCTTTTCCTTTTAAATTTTTAAAAACATTTTGCAGTTTTTCTGATAAGCTGTTAAATGCCACACGCACCATCCCTTCTATAGTTCATCTAATATTTTAGTTGAAATATGCTGAATTTTTTTAATATTCTCGTTATAACCGTCAATTCCTCTTGCAAGGGATTGAATCTGGTTTACCATTTCTTTGGTCTTTTGAAATTTATGAACTAATGAGAGCTTTTCTTCATATAAACGAAGTTCTTTGCTACTCCGTTTAATAATATCATACACGCCTTGTCTTGTCATCCCTTTTTCTGTGGCAATTTCGCTTAGGGAATAATCGTTCAAAATGTAATCTTCAAATATCTCACGTTTATGTTCTTTTAATAAGGCACCGTAGAAATCGTAAAGCAACGAAAGCTCTACTATATTATCCATTTCCATGTTGAGCACCACCTGTAAAGGTTTTTTCTTTACAAACAGCATTATAACAGAAGCCAATATAGATGTCAAGAAAAATTCTTTACAAAAATTCATAAATCACATTAGCGTAAAAAGATTCTGAAGCCTCCAAAACACCAAAAAGCCTCCAAAGCAGATTCTAGTTATTTACCATTTCTACTTTAGAGGCGTCATATCATAAGCTAATGTGACAGTCCCCATTCGGAACATTTATAATTTTACAAATAATCCTGGTTAGATACTCTTTGCTAATTCATCTAATTCATCGTAAACAACTTGTATCTCTTTTGTAAATCCGTCTATTTTTTCCATAATTGTTTCGCTTGAAGTTGAACTTTCCTGTGAACAACTGGATATTTCCTCTGTGGAAGCAGATAACTGGTTTATACTATTAACAATTGTCTTGTTAGAATCATTTATCGTATTAACATCCACTACAATACCATCCACTAACTTCTTCAAATTATTCATGTAGTCACCACTGCTTGAAAAACTTTGATTAACATCAATAATTTTCTGGTTCTGTTTGTTAATACCCTCAACAGATTCTTCAAGTATCTGCATTGTTTTATCTGTTACCTGACTTAATTCTTTGATTATTTCTGTTATTTGTTCTGTAGAGTTCTTAGTTTCATCAGAAAGATTTCTAATTTCATCTGCAACAACTGCAAAACCACGTCCTGCATCTCCTGCCCTTGCAGCTTCAATAGAAGCATTTAGAGCAAGCAGATTCGTCTGATTGGATATAGACAAAATTGCATTGGTAATTTCTGATACATCACGCACTCTTCCAACAAGTGTTTTAATAATTTCTGACATTTGTTTTGTATTGTCATTTACACTATGAGATTGAACAGTTAAATCTTGTGCAAGTTCGATTCCATTTTCAATAATATCAAGCACACCAACTGTAGTCTCATGTGCTGTTTCAACATTTTCCATTGTTTTTCCAATAGCCTGCTGGATATCTGTGGTCATATTAGCCTGATGTGTAATCTCTTCAACAGTTTCTTCTGTACTATCTGCAATTGCACGCATAGAACTAGTACTCTTCTCCATTGCTCTGTTAATTTCGGTCAATTCGCCCATTATAGCATTAAACTTCTCATTAATTTCGGTCACAGTTGTAACAACACTATTTGCAATTTTTTCATTCTTTTGAGAAGTTGCAATAATTTTATCTTGTCTTTCCTTCATAAACCGAATTAATAATTTAGTTGCAGTTATAAATGCTACTACTAATACAGCAAACATTATAGGATTATATAAAATTTCAACAGAAACATCATCATACACAACTGCACCAATCTTTAACTTATATACCTCACTAATAATAACTGTGACAAATGCTACAGATGTTAAACCGGTAATTAATTTTATATCTAAACAAAGAACAACAATAAAAAATATTGGAATTATGTAAGAAAAATAGCACAAATTTTTAATTG
The DNA here is from genome assembly GCA_002297865.1 of Lachnoclostridium sp. UBA739. Next base: position 7,818 of record DBKX01000145.1, on the reverse strand, counting down.
TAAACAGCGTCACCAAATACGTAAAAGTGTATGCATAAATAATAAAATATAAAGCTTTTCTCTTTTTCCCTGATGTAAAAAACAATACACTACTAACTACAATATATAGTCCAACTACAGCTTCAAATATATATAAATGTATTTTTCCGCACATCAATTCTTCTGCGGCACTCATCAGCCAAAACACACACATAATTATGGATAAAATATAAATTAATCTACTACATCTCTTAATTTGGTCTTCTGATAAATTCATAAACATTCCCCTTCACTCGTTATTTTCTACTTAGAATTTTATCAATTTAAACTAACAAATCCTCCCCTCATCTACACGTTATTAATGCATATAATGCCTAACCTTTACATTTTATACAAATATGTTCAACCATAGTATATCATTTTTGTGTCCTTTAGGCAATATTATATCATGAATATTTGCACTAAAAAAACTCCTTTTGTAATTCTAATACAAAAGGAGTTTTTCCATCCATATTATGCATACAGTAAAACTTCCTCTTTTTTTACTAATTCACTAATTGTATTTTCAACATCGTCAAGTATTTTTTCGTAATCATATTGAGCTTCTTTATCATACTCCATTACAATATTCATAATTCCATTTGCTGTAATAATTCCACAGTTACACTTTCCACTAGGCTGTTTTGGTGAACTAACCTCTATTTCTTCAACTTTAACCTTTCCATAATTACTCGCCAACTCAGCCAAACCAAGATTGCTTATCATAAATGGCGGGAAATTATTCTTTCCACCGTACACATCATTATAATTCTTAGCAATTTCATTTTCAATACAATCCGCATCATCAAAGGTGATAGCATCATGTAAATTACAATCCAAATGGCTATTTAAAGCCGCTACAAATAAGCAGTCTGTTATTTTGGAGAGTTGTGTGCGTACTTGATTCTGAATAAAACTTGCATTTTCCCAAAACGATTTATTATCATCATATAAGCCCTCTATTAATACAGCTCCAGCATAATTTCCCATATTGTATCTATCCTTATTACTGTCAACAACAACATTCATCTTCTCAGATTTTCCAAATGACCGAGCTACTGAAGTTAAAATAATATTGTTAATACTTATATGTTTTTCCTTACTCACTCTTACTAATTGACTCATATCTTGTTTGTCTATACGCAGAATCTTAACACCAGTCTCATGTTTTGACCAGTATTCATTAAACTTTTCCAAATAGTCTTCATATGTAAAAATTCTTTTTTTCTTTTTCCACTGCTTATTATACTCATCTACCGTACATTGAAGCAATTCACTTAAAGGAACCTCTTCATCTAAAAACTCTTGTGTTATAAGCTCTAATGGAATCATCGGTTTATCTTGATATGTAAATGTTCCTTCTTCAATTTCCTGCAGATTCGTCATTATTTCGTTTACTAAAAACACTACTGACCTACCATCTCCACCTAAATGCTGTTCCACAATTCTCATATTAAAGCAGTCACCTAAATCCTCAATAACAAATCGAATCATTTCGCCTTCGTTGAAACGAAATGGTATTTTCTTTTGCTCATTGGAAAATTTCTCTATTCCCATATGATAATTTCTTACTTCTATTGACGGATTAATTCTTTGCTCACGCAACACATAATACGCTTCTCCATCCGTATCCTGCAAAATACGAGAGCGTAAACTCTCAAATCTGTTTACTCCAAAATTGATTGCCGTCTTTAGATTCTCGACATTTTTACAACCTGTAATTTTTACAGACATTATAATCGTCATATCCATTCCATACATTAAGCCTCGCTCTGTTATAATCCTTTTTATCATAATAATACAACCTCTCTTTTACTTATCCCAAAATTAATAAAACTCTGCTGAAGAAACACAAAAACAGCTATTTCCTCCTTTGGTTGACTTGTCGACATACAGTTCATTCATTGATTAAATTAATTATATCATTGATATTTTATATCGGCAACCTTAACCTTACATTTTAGTGTTATTTTTAACATTAGTGATGTCATTTTCAATGCTTTTGGTATTTTTCATTTTTCCAAATCATATGCTAATGTCAATTTAAACAAAAAACTTCTCATTCCTATCGTCTATTACAAAAAACTGTTTAACTTTCTTTCTGTTTAACCTCTGCTAAATCCCTTCGTTCAAAAATATAACCAAACATTTTTGTTATAATGTACCAAGTCTAAAAATATAATTAAATAAATTATTTCTTTTGTGCAGGATTTATGAAAAAATGTTTACTTTTCCTAATTTTAACTTTTCTCTTTACAACATGTGTTCTGTACAGTGCAGATTCAAACAGACCAATCACAACTACAACTCAAACAACGAAGATTCTTCCTAATGATATTATCCACACAACTACAGCTCTTAATACTTACAAAAATGGCATTGAAGTACTACATGCATACTATTCATATCCACAATTTCCTGATACATTTAAACAGTCCATTACGTTAAATCAGTTTTATATCAAGCAGTTCTATAACGATTATAAAGCTATCCGCGAATTACGTAACAGCGCACTTGAAAACGAAATACCCCCAAACCTTTCTTACGCTTCCGATCACTCTTTTGAAGTTACTCTTTTAACCAATCATTTTCTTAGTATTCTGGAAAATGATTATCAATATGCTGGTGGTGCTCAGCCTGACACCTCTTCCAAGGCTCATACATTTTCTCTGCAAACCGGAAGAGAACTTACCCTAGAAAGTTTATTTATCAAGCCAAGAGCTGATATTGAAAAACAAATCAAGGCTTACATAATAGAAGAAATTAAAAAGCACCCAGATGACTATTATCCAGATGCTGCTTTTACCATATCCAACATGTCATTAGAATCCTTTCGGTTTTTTTTGAGCAAAGAAGGCATTACAGTTTTTTTCAATCCTTTTGAAATTTCACCTTATGCACGAGGTATTGTTAAGTTTCCTTTAAAGTTTACAATCAAGAATTTTTAAGTTTAGCAAAAAAGCTGGTAACCATACTAACTTGTATAGCTACCAGCTCTTCCTTATTTTTTATATTCCACAAACCGATTCATTTCTAATATTTGAATGAATTTTGCAAGGCGTTCATACAAAGGCTCCGCATCTTCTGCAAATTCTTCCTTTACAAGACGTCCTATTTCAAATACATCTTTTGTACCATCTATCTGTTTCCAGACAAAACTACCAAGTGCATCTAGTGTATAGTAAGAAAACTTTGGGGTTTTCTTCTTTATAAACCTAGCGATTTTATCATAAACCGATTTACGTTCTATACACATTACAATATTGCCATCTTCATTTTCCATGAATTTCTGACTTTCTACCTTAACAGGAACAAAGTCTAAAAAGTTTACTTCACCTTTGTTTTTCTTTTTCATATTACTACTTGCTTTCCTTCTTTCTTACTGCGAAATAATATAAAAGTGCAACTAGACCTGCAAAGAACACAAGCGAGCCAATCATTCCAAATGAGAAGGAACCTGAGAAATCACAAACTTGTGCAAGTGTTTTCTTTCCAACTGGAACAATTGCAAATACAGCTAATAGGATACCTACTAAGCCTTCTCCTGCGATCATACCGGATGCAAATAAAATACCTGGCTCAACGTCTTTTTTGTTTTTCTCAATTACAAAACGAACTAAACCTCCAACCATAATACCAGCACTTAAGTGTACTGGAAGGTATAAACCTACGGCAAATGGAAGTACTGGAATGCCAAGTAATTCAACTACGATAGCTAAGAATGCACCTGTTCCAACTAATCCCCAAGGAAGATTTCCATTCATAACACCTTCAACAATCATTTTCATCAAAGTCGCCTGTGGAGCTGGTAATTCAGAAGAATCATATCCCCATGCTGCACTTAATAGATATAAAACCCCACCGATTGCGATAGCTGCTGCTACTACACCGATGATTTCACCTATCTGCTGTTTCTTAGGAGTTGCCCCTAAGATGAAGCCTGTTTTTAAGTCCTGTGAAGTATCTCCAGAAATAGCTGCAATTATACATATAATTGAACCAATTGCAATTGCAGATACCATTCCTGCGTATCCTGTCTGTCCTGTAGACTTAAGGAATAAAGCTGCTACTAATAAAGTCGCAATTGTCATACCAGAAACTGGATTGTTACTGCTTCCTACAAGACCAACTAAACGAGCAGATACTGTAGCAAAGAAGAAACCAAATACAATAATAATGAATGCTCCGAAGAAATTAACTGGAATTACAGGAACTAACCACATTACTACTGCAATAGCTAAAACTGCGATTAATATATGTTTCATTGGCAAGTCTGCATCTGTTCTTACAGAACTATCACCAAAATCTTTATTTTTGTAATCTTTCATTGCTTTACCAAAAGTAGATACAATAAGAGGCAATGACTTAATCAAACTGATAATACCACCTGCAGCAACTGCCCCTGCACCGATGTATTTGATATAACTCTTCCAGATTAACCAAGTATCCATTGTACCAATTGGTGTTGTACCTGGGAATAGCACCATATCTCCACCAAACATTGCAATAAGGGGCATTAATACAAACCAGCCTAATACACCACCAGCAAACATAACAGTGGAAATTTTAACTCCGCAGATATAACCAACACTTACTAATGCCGGAAGTACGTCTACTCCAAATCCTGCTCCTTTAAATTTTTTAAAAGAGAAATCTACTTCACTTGGGAATAATTTAATTCCATCTGTGATAAACTTATAAATACTAGCGATACCTAGACCCCAGAATACTGTGGATGCGGAAGCACCACCTTCTTCACCAGCTAAAAGAACTTCTGAACAAGCAGTTCCTTCAGGATAAGGCAATGTACCATGTTCTTTCACGATTAAGGCTTTTCGTAACGGAACCATAAACAAAATACCCAGCAAACCACCAAGAACTGCAATTAATGTGATTTCTATTAAAGAAGGAGCAGTTTTACCGTATTCACTTGCCCACATAAAAAGAACCGGAATTGTAAAGATAGCTCCAGCTGCAACCGACTCACCTGCTGAACCAATTGTCTGAACCATATTATTCTCTAAAACAGAATCTCTTTTTAAAATAAAACGCATCACGCCCATAGAGATAACCGCTGCTGGAATAGATGCAGAAACAGTCATACCTACACGTAATCCTAAGTACGCATTAGCCGCTCCAAATACAACAGCTAAGATTATACCCAAAAGAACAGATGTAAACGTTAATTCAGGAATATTCTTATCTGCTGAAACGAATGGTTTAAACTCTTGTTTGTTATTCTCCATAATTACCTCCGACTTATATGTTTTATATTTTTGCTTTTCACTATGGACATTTATACAATCATCGCATTAATTCACTAAAGTGCCAAAACAAAAAGTATGATCTATTTTATCTAGTTTTATGCGTAAATGCAAGCGAAATTTAGTGGTAATTAATGGTTCGCAAATTTTATATAATGTAAGAAAAAAAGAAGCCGCGATTTTATCACGACTTCCTCTTACATA
>DBKX01000145.1:235-2325 GCA_002297865.1 Lachnoclostridium sp. UBA739 | reverse complement strand
CACTGGATAAGCACCGTTCTTTGTATCAGCTTCTTTTGAATCCACTTTCGTTTTTTGAGCTTCTCTGTATTTAAAGAACTCGGTTGCAACTTGTGGGAACAATGCATATGATAATACATCTTCGTCCTGCTCAATCCACTCAGGATTCATTTCGCTTCTAATCTTATCTAACTCTGGCTTCAATAAGTCAGCTGGACGACATGTAATTGGTTTTTCATTGCCAAGTGCTTTCTTCTGCACTTCTTTATTAAATGGTTTTGCAGTCTGACCATAATCACCGTGTAACACAGCTTTTGTTTCTTTTGTCATCATCTTGTATCTTTCGCCCATAACAACGTTCAATACTGCCTGCGTACCAACAATCTGAGATGATGGTGTAACTAGTGGTGGCTCACCAAGGTCTTTACGTACACGAGGGATTTCTTTTAAAACTTCATAATATTTATCCTCTGCATGCTGTTCCTTTAACTGGGAAACCATGTTGGATAACATTCCACCTGGTACTTGATATAATAAAGTCTTAATATCAACACCCATAACCTTTGGATTCATTAGTCCGCTAGCTAAAGCATCGTCACGCATTGGTCTGAAGTAGTCTGCAATTTCAGCTAATAAGTTCTGATCGAAGCCAGTATCAAATTCTGTACCTTTGAATGCTTCTACCATAACTTCTGTAGCTGGCTGGCTTGTACCCATAGCAAATGGAGACATTGCAGTATCAATTACATCACATCCTGCTTCTACAGCTTTCATATAGGTCATAGATGCAACACCAGATGTGTAATGTGTATGTAACTGAATTGGAATTTTAACCGCTTTCTTCAATTCTGTTACTAATTCTGTAGCTTTACTAGGAACTANNGAAAAGCCCTGCCATATCTTTGATGCAGATAGAATCTGCACCCATGGATTCGATATCTTTTGCTTTCTTTGTCCAATAGTCCAAAGTATAAGCATCGCCTAATGTATAACTTAAAGCAATTTGTGCATGTCCTTTTTCCTTATTAGCAGCTTTCACAGCAGTTTCAAGNNTCCAGGTTACGCATATCATTCAAACAGTCAAAAATACGGATGATATCGATACCATTTGCAATTGACTTCTGAACAAAGTATTCTACAACATCATCTGCATAATGACGGTAACCTAAGATATTCTGACCTCTGAATAACATCTGAAGTTTTGTATTTTTAAATCCAGCTCTTAATTTTCTAAGTCTTTCCCATGGATCTTCTTTTAAGAATCTTAAAGATGCATCAAATGTAGCACCACCCCAGCACTCTACTGAATGATATCCTACTTTATCCATCTTGTCTATAATAGGCAACATCTGCTCTGTTGTCATTCTTGTTGCGATCAAAGACTGATGCGCATCACGTAATATCGTTTCCGTAATTTTAACGGGCTTCTTTTCTACAGCCATTTTATTACCCTCCTTAATGGTTTTCAGATCCTTTTATCTGATTAGCACTTCTATTAACTTAAGAAGTTCCTATTTCTTATACACCGAATATCGCCATAAATACACCAGCCGCAACTGCTGTACCGATAACTCCGGCAACGTTAGGTCCCATAGCATGCATTAATAAGAAGTTTGTTGGATCTGCTTCAGAACCAACTTTCTGTGATACACGTGCTGCCATAGGTACTGCAGATACACCAGCAGAACCAATTAAAGGATTTACTTTTCCATGTGTTAGATAACACATTAATTTACCAAATAATACACCTGCTGCAGTACCAATTGCAAATGCAATTAAACCTAATACAACAATTTTAAGTGTTGTTACTTTTAAGAATGCTTCAGCACTTGTTGTTGCACCAACTGAAGTACCAAGCAAAATAACTACGATGTACATCATTGCATTGGATGCTGTCTCTGCTAATTGTTTTACAACGCCTGATTCTTTGAATAAATTACCTAACATTAACATACCAACCAATGGTGCTGTAGTAGGAAGAATCATAACAACTACGATTGTAACTACGATTGGGAATAAGATTTTCTCAAGTTTTGATACAGGACGTAACTGTTCCATTTTAATTTCACGTTCTTTTTTAGTCGTTAAAAGTTTCATAATTGGTGGCTGAA
>DBKX01000145.1:0-180 GCA_002297865.1 Lachnoclostridium sp. UBA739 | reverse complement strand
ATTCAGTCTGTCCTAATTTTCCTGCAAGGAAAATGGAAGTAGGACCGTCTGCACCGCCAATAATAGAAATTGCGGCAGCCGCTTTGTTATTGAAGTTCAAGCCAATAGCTGTTAAGTAAGCTGCAAAAATACCGAACTGTGCTGCAGCTCCAAGTAAAAAGCTCATAGGATTGGCAATTA
>DBKX01000043.1:1327-3003 GCA_002297865.1 Lachnoclostridium sp. UBA739 | reverse complement strand
CTTTCGTACCCTCTTTTATCTGGGTATCTCGTCCGAAAATGATACAGCTAATCTGGTTTTGCTTGATATCGAGCACCATACCTTTGATTCCATTATCAAACAGAACGATTTCACCGTACATGGCATGTTCAATTCCGTATATGGTAGCAATTCCGTCACCTACCCAGATAACAGAACCAGCTTCTTGCTCTTTGCTTATCTCATCGTACTGTTCAATTTCACTTTTCAGAATGGATATGATTTCTTCCGAACTCATTGCCCCCACTTCATCACCTCCTAGTGATATTCATTTACTAATTTTTGCTCCAGTCGTCTAAGCCTTCCTTGCAGGCTCCAGTCCAACTCCAAATCTCCAATTTTCAGGATAAAACCACCGACCAGCTTTGGTTCCAACTTCATACTGAAGTGGACCCGTTTTGCGAGAAAACGTTTTCTTAGATACTCTTTAAACTGTGCTACCTGCTCTTCACTTGGTTTTGTTACAAAGGTCAAGGTTGCCGCCAAAACTTCATTTTCCTTGTAATATACGTTTTGATAAGCTTCTACTATTTGTGGCAGCAGCTCCATGGAATGGTAGTCACTTAATACCTTGAGAAAAGATTGCACTTCCCTGTCAAATATTTTTTCAATCAGTTTATGCTTTTGATCCTTGGCTATTACAGGACTTACCAATACCTGTTTTAGCTTTTCCGTCGCAAGATAACGATGTCTCATTTCTTTTATGTCTTCAGGTGTAATTCCAAGCTGGTACAAAACCTTAGCATAATTAATCGCGACTTGTGTCATTTGTTTCACCTGCTTCACTTAAAAACTGATTGTACAATGCTTCATCGGACTGAGCCGAAGCATTACTTCCAATTACTTTACGGGCTGCACACATGGCAAGTGAAGATATCTGGCTTTCCAATTCCTGAAGCATCTTTTCACGCTCAGATTCTATCTTCTCACGTGCTGTTTCTAGCATTTTATCCGCTTGATTTTTTGCATTTTCAAGTTTTCCTTCATATTCTGTTCTTGCCTGTTCTCTCGCCCGTTCCACAATCTTTGCAGACTCTTCTTTTGCATTTGCCATAAGACCCTGATACTGGGTTTTTATCTGTTGTGCTTGGTTTTGTTCTTCTTTTGCCTGATTGAATTTGGAATCTATCAGTTCCTTTCTCTTTTCAATCATGTTTTGTACTGGTCCGAACAAAAAACGTCGCATAAGCAGGTATAGCACTATCAGATTGACAATCGTTGCAACGATATTCCAGTCTAACCGCAACATTCCCATTGCTTCCACAACCTTTCAATATTATATTACATTGCAGATAAATTCTGTTTGATTACCCTAAGAATAAAATGATTAGCAGTCCGATAACAAAACCATAGATAGCAGTTGCTTCTGCAAGAGCACAACCAAGTAACAAGGACTTGGATATTTTTCCATCTGCCTCTGGCTGTCTGGCAATGGCATCCACAGCACGCCCTGTGGCAATACCAATACCAATACCTGCTCCTATACCTGTTAATACAGCAATAGCTGCTCCAATTGCAATAGCTGTTGACATATCATGTCCTCCTTTATTCAATTGCTTCCTTCATAAATAGCGAAGTTAAAAATACAAATACATATGCTTGGATGAATCCATCAAAAATATCAAAATACAAACTAAATGGTACTGGCAGAACCCACG
>DBKX01000043.1:0-1287 GCA_002297865.1 Lachnoclostridium sp. UBA739 | reverse complement strand
TCAGTAATTCCATTACAACAAAGGAACCAAGCACATTTCCAAAGAGTCGCATGCACAATGACAATGGCCTGATGAAAAGTTCCAGGATATTGATTGGGACCAGAATAGGAACTGGATCTGCAAATGCCCGAATCTTGCCTTTGAACCCCTTAGCTTGTATGGCGGAATATTCAATTAGTACAATGCTCATAATTGCCATCGCTAATGTAACTCCAAGATCTTTTGTTGGAGGCTTAAGTCCTATAAGACCTATAATATTGGCAATTCCAATAAACCATACAATGGTGGTTAAATAGGAAATGTATCGTTTTCCATGTTCACCTAACATATCATCAAAAAAATGATAAAAAAAAGAATAACCTGCTTCGATTGCAAGCTGCTTCTTTCCTGGGTTCTCCAATTTAAGATTACGAACAAATATAATAGAAGCCCCCACCATAATTATCATAATAATCCACGTTACAACTACAGACTCTGCAATTTTGATTCCTCCAAAAATGGGAATTGTAAATGCAGTATCCACATTTAGTTCTTCCATCAAATTTGCAGCGAATTCTTCCATGCCACTCACTTCCTTTCTATTCCTGCTTCCAATTTTTTAGATTGACACATTGTGCCTTCACTAAAACATTTTCTTGTAAGCAAAAATAAGGCGATAGATAACGATTTTAGTATCTATCACCTTATTTCTTTTTATTCCAGTTTAAACTCTTTCTTGTATGTCAAATTTCTTCTAGCGTTCCTTCTTTTAGTATGTATGAGAAGTATTACAACTACTATATCGTGAAATGGATACAATTGTAAGCATAGGTGCATCCCAGAAAAGCTTCATGTGTACTATTATTTATGCATCATTATTACTCTCCATAATTAGTACCTCAATGTTATTATATGCTTTTTGGGTACTATTAAAAATTTAGATTGTGATGATACCTTACATCTTTTCGATAAGCCTCCTTATCATAAAAATTATGATCAAACATTTTTCTTTTTTTACCATAATCAAATAAATATTTAAATGTAAATGAAGTATCAAACTTATTAGAAAAATGATATAAATTGTAAAAATAATCTTGGACTTGTTTATTCATTAAAATACGTTCAACTTCATATTAAAAAAAATAAAATTCTTTATTAGATATAATTTTTTGTTCTTTCAAATAACAAATATACGAAAAGTATGATAAGGTCTTGTCCACTTTTCTTTCCATTTCACCGCTCCCGTGAAATTTAAAAGAATACCACTCATTACCATAATCAAGCATATATATTACTTTTTTTATGTCA
>DBKX01000018.1:11904-12686 GCA_002297865.1 Lachnoclostridium sp. UBA739 | reverse complement strand
ATGATCTTTCTCTAAGAAATCTGCTAATTCTGCTGTATCAATTGGATTTAAGTAATCCATGGTTAAGATATCTGGTTTGCCACCGTACATGGAAACAAAATCAGCAAAACCTTTTCCATAAATTCCGTTGTCCAATACAAGAACCCTGTCTCCTGGTTCTGTCAGAGAAGCACATGCGGCTTCCAATCCAAGAATTCCTTCTCCACCAAGAATCAGAGTTTCATTCTCTGTATGGAGCAGTTCACTAATCAGTTCACATGTCTCTTTATAAAATTCCACAAATGCTTCATCCAAATCAGGATTGGTACATTCCATACTTCTTGCCATTCTTACTTGCTCTGATACCTGCGTTGGTCCCGGTGTCATAATTTTATACATATTCTGCCTCCTGCCTTTCCTTATCTATTGGCCTATAATACCAGTTGCTGCTTTTTTTAGCTGACCAGCTATTGGAATTACAATGATTGCAGCGGTAATAACTTGTATTAAATTTCCAGGAATAGACATCACTGGTGCAATCCAGTTGCCATAAATAATGCCTTCTGCAACATAATAGCCTACCACTTTTACTACGCATGCCAGTGCGATTGCCAGCGTATTCCAAGCAAGTCCTCTACGCTTTTCTGTAATAGTTCCTACTAGATACCCCATTATTCCAACGATAACCAGTGTAAACGGTGCCCATAATGTCCAGCCGGAAAGTAAATCAAAAAGTCCCATTCCAATACCGCCTGCCAAAGCTCCCACCTTTTTACCAAAGATAATAGCCGCTAAAAACAATG
>DBKX01000018.1:3267-11861 GCA_002297865.1 Lachnoclostridium sp. UBA739 | reverse complement strand
AACCCGCCATTCCCGCCTATTGGAAGCCTAATATTCACAAATGCGGTAAATAGATATGTTAAAGCAATAAATACTGCACTAATTACTAATGTTTTTAATCCGTCATGTGCATGTGTGCGATTTGTTTGAACTGTTACAGTGTCTTTTGTCATGATAGTTCCCCCGTTCACTAATGTATTGGTTTTTTATTGGTAACATATTATGAGGTTTTTGGCTATTTTGAAATAGTCAGTTTTTATGTTTTTGATATGGTCAATTTTATGCCAAATATCCTGTTTCCAAAAGAATTAAAAATGTAAATACAACGTATTGTAAATATCTTTACATTGTGTTATAATACAGAAAAAGAAAGGAGTGCTAAATATGGCTCAAACGTTAATTAACATCCGTATGGACGAAGACTTAAAGAAAAATATGGAATATACATGTCATGAATTAGGTATGAATCTAACTACCGCTTTTACTATATTTGCCAAAAAAATGACTCGAGAAAAGAGAATTCCTTTTGAAGTTTCCATTGATCCCTTTTATTCACAAAGTAATATGGAACACTTAAGACGAGGTGTGCAAGCACTGAATGCTGGTAAAGGGATAGAACATGACATAATTGAGGTGGATGAATGAAAAAAATCTGGTTTGATGAAGCATGGTCCGATTACATGTATTGGCAAACACAAGATAAAAAGACACTGAAGCGAATTAATGCACTCATAAAAGACATTGAACGCAATCACTTCCAAGGCATCGGCAAACCAGAACCACTTAAAGGAGAATTAAGTGGTTTCTGGAGCCGGCGCATCGATGATGTTAACCGCATCGTCTATCGCATCCGTGGGGATGTTCTTGAAATCGTTTCTTGTATGGGACATTATTGGTAATGGTACATATCTTTAACTATTCTAATTTCATTTTACGAAACTCTATCAGTCTCCATTTTCATCACAATATCTGCAACATTCATAGTAGATTTTCTATGTGAAACAAGAACTACCGTTTTATTTGCACATTCCTCTTTCAATGATTTTAAAATGATTCCTTCATTCAAACTATCCAGATTACTAGTTGGTTCATCTAATAAAATCATCGGTGCATCATGTAAAAATGCTCTTGCAATTCCAATTCTCTGCTTCTCACCACCAGACAGGCAATCTCCAAGTTCCCCTACCTGACTTTGGTATCCATTTGGAAGAGACATAATAAACTCATGGATAGATGCTTTTTTACAAGCTTCCTCTACCTCTTCCCTACTCACACCGTCTTTTACAAACGCAATATTATTGTAAATCGTATCATGAAATAAATACGTTTCCTGCGTTACATAACCCTGCATATCACGAAGATTGCTTGTATTGATTTCATTGACATTTTTATCTGATACTAGGACCGCCCCATGCTTCACTTCAAAGAAACGCATCATAAGCTTTAGCAAAGTTGATTTACCAGAACCGCTTTTTCCATTGATACCAATAATCTGATTTTTTGAAAAATTCATAGAACAATTTCCTAATATCAATTCATCCTCGTAGGAGAAAGTCACATTGTCCACCTTGGCACCTTCGTACCCTATCTCTTCCTTTCCTGTCACTTCTTCCACCTGTGGTTCTTCTTCTAGTAAATCAAGGACACGATTTCCACAAGCCAAAGTCTGTAACAAGTTATTGGATAGATTACTAAGCGCAATCACAGGCCCAAACGAACTCATCATGGCAATTACGGGAATTACAACTCCAGAAAGCTCAATAGCACCATTTCGATAAAACGTAAGACTTAAGAACAACATACCAATTGAACAAAGTAATACACTGGCATCTGTTAATGCGGAATTCATTCCCTCGTGCTGTTTCAGTTTCTTGAATTCCTTATCCATATCTTGACTCTTACGATTCATCTCTTCTAAACGTTCCTCACCAACACTGTACTGAAGACTTTCCCCCATGCCGCGTAAACTGTCCAGAATGAAACTGTTTAACTCTCCAAATTTGTTACGATACGCAAAACCGTCCTCTTTTCCACGTTTAGAATTCATCATTGGAAGAAGGAAACCGATGATACCGTAGGCAACTGCTGCAAATACTCCTAGCCCTATATGATATCTTCCTATAAATGCTATCATGATTAGAGAAGTCACAATAGCAATGATAATCGGTGAAATTGTATGGGCATAAAACACCTCTAATAATTCAATATCACTTGTGATTAAAGAAACTAAATTTCCTTTGTCACGGCCTTCTAATTTTGCTGGTGTCAGACGGCGAAGTGCATGAAATACCTTCTTACGAATTATGGCTAAGATCTTAAATGCAATATAATGATTACTTGCCTGTTCTGCATAACGAAGAATGCCACGAAATGCTCCGCATAAAATCATAATGATACCTATTGTTTTCAAGCTTATACTAGTTTCAAAACCAAGCACTTGTAAAGCTGCAAAACCACCAAGAACCGGAATAAAGATAGAACACAGGAAACCTGCAACTCCCATGACAATTGCCGCTAACATAACATGCATTAATGGCATAATTAAACCTATTAGTTTTGCCATAATGCGAATACCACTTCTACGCATGAGCCATATCCCCCTTTGTGTAATTTTCTAACTGTGCTTGACTCTTGTAAAGGCGTGCATACACATTATTAAGAAGCAGTAACTCTTTGTGTGTTCCCTCTTCCTTAATCTGACCATTTTCTAATACAAAAATCTTGTCTGCCGAAACTACATTGGCAAGTCGATGAGAAATCAAGATTACGGTCTTAGTCTTTGCAAGTTCTTTCACCACTTCCATAATTTTATTTTCACTTTCCATATCAATATTGGAAGTTGCTTCATCAAAGATATAAACAGGTGTATCGTGAAGCAGTGCTCTCGCCATGGCAAGACGCTGACGCTGACCACCCGATAAGTTTGTCCCCATCTCGGCTAGCATCGTATCAAGACCATCTTTCTGGTGAACAAAATCATATAGATTTACTTTCTTTAATGCATCCTCCATTTCTTTATCCGTCGCATTCTTCTTGCCCATGCGCAGATTGTCTCGAATGGTTCCCTTAAATAAGTAGCTCGAATGACTGACCATGGTTATATTTTCCATGATGCTAGATTCCTTAATCTTACTTAGTTCCTTTCCATTAATGGTAATACTTCCCTTGTATCCTTTCTTTATCCCCATAAGAATAGAAGAAAGAGTACTCTTTCCACAGCCAGATTCCCCTGCAAGTGCAATAAAATGGCCTGGTGTAATGGAAAAATTAACATTTGTCAACACTTGGCGTCCTTCTTCATAAGAGAAATCCACATTGCTTCCATGAATTTCCACACTCTCAGAGTCAATTGTGAATTCTCCCATTTTGGCATCTTCGCTCTCTAAGATACGAAAAATCTTATCTGCTGCCGCACTTCCGTTCATTGCTATGTGGAAGTAAGAACCAAACAAACGCATTGGAATAAAAAATTCGGCTGAAAGCACAATAATAGCAAACATAGAAGCAAAACTGAGCGAACCATGTGCATATTCCAATACTCCCATAATAATTCCTAGTGCCGAGCCGCCAAAGGCTACCAAATCCATGATACTAATGGAGTTTAACTGCATAATCAGAACCCGCATAGTTACACGACGAAAATGCTCTGATTCTATATCCATTTTCTTCTCACGCTCTTCATCTGCTTGATAAATTTTAAGTGTCGTTAGCCCCTGTAAGTTGTCTAAAAAATTATCTCCTAGGCCTGTATACGCTCCCCAGTATTTATTCAATAATTTCTTTGCGAACTTCTGCACTGCAATTATAGATGCTGGAATCAGTGGTACGCACACCAATAAAACGACTGCCGTTTTCCAGCTAATTGGAAGAAAAATTAAGAATAACGTAAAAGGTGCTAAGAGACAGTAAAAGAACTGCGGAATGTAACGGCCAAAATATATTTCTAACTGTTCAATTCCTTCTGCTGCAACCTGTACGACTTCTGAAGTTGAAACCTTCTCATTGTATGAAACACCTAATTTTAAAAGTTTCTTATAGATTAGCTGACGTAAGGTTTCTTTTACATGAACACTTGACTGATAGGATGCATGGGCAGATTGGCGGATAAAGAACATTCTCAATAGCACACAGACAATTACAATACCTGCTGATAGGAGCATTTGTCCGCTCCCTATTTGTCTAGTATTAATGGCTGTATTCAATAAATTGGCAATCGTAAATACATAGATTACGTTGCAGATTAATGAAAGCCAGTTCCACAACACAATTTGCTTAATATATTTTTTAGAATTCTCTAAAAGTCCTAGTAAACGCTTGTTAATCACTACTTGCTGTCCTCCCTGCGATGCTTTTCCTGTCTGGATCGTCTTACATGGTTCAGTGCCATAATCGGATGATGAAATAACATCCTTGGTCCTGAATAACGCATGACCTCTTTAATTTTTTGTCTCATCTCTGGTTTATAGCAATGTACTTTACAATTGGAGCAGAATGTTTTTGTCTCCATAAACGGGCATTTCTCAATGCGCATTTTCGCATAGTCCATTAACTCCTTGCACTCATTACATGGCAAATCTCCATGTTTATGTCCTTGGCAATACAACTTGATCATAAGATGTACCACCTTAATTTCTTGTTCTCTTTTCTGCTTTATATTCTTTGTTCTCATAAAGTTCCTCCTTTGTCTAAATCACTACTAACATTCTGTTCAATCTCTTGTAAAGAAAGGGTTTCAATACGACAGAAAAAGTACCAGTACTTTATGACAATTAAAATCAATATTGCAATTCTTGCATGAACTTGTCTCACTAAAACCATAGTTGTAATAAGCATAGCAGAAACAGGAAGCAGTATACACAATTTTGACTTTAATGTCATTCCTCTAGATTTCACAAAGCTTTCTAAGTGTTTACGATACAGTTTCGTATGGGTAAACCATTCATGGAATCTATCACTTCCCTTGGCAAAAAGATAGGATGCTAATAGCAAAAATGGAGTAGTTGGCAAAATAGGAAGTACAATACCAACTGCTCCAATTCCTGTACATAGAAATGCTAGGCCTATATATAAAATCTTCATACTTGACTCCTTATTGATTGTGATATTTTCTATATCATATCAATAACGAGAATGATTCTCAACTATTTTTTTCTTATTGATAATTTTTATCATTGATAATCGTATGGCATAAGAACAAAGTGCGAACGGGTGTCGCTGTCTTTTAGCACTTGTTGCTGTACTTTAGCAACTATCTTCCTAACACGCTTGTGCGCATCCTGTGCCCTGTTTTTTAGGGCACTTTTTATTAACTAGGGAAGGGCTCGCAGAGAACTTTCCTAGTTAATAAAAAACGACCAAGGTAACTTTCACCTTGATCGTTTTTCTTCGCAAGTCGCTAATTAAGTCTCGTGTCATCCTGTCATGTTATTATGTTATTATTTGGAGAAACTTCCTGTCTCAAGAATTTCATTTGCCCATTCCACTTCTTCTTTCGTTGGGGTATTAACATCCTTTAAAGGATAATCAATTCCGAGCTTTTCCCATTTAAATATACCAAATGTATGATATGGAAGGACTTCAAAACGTGTTACCGTTTTTAAACTTTTTACAAATTCTTTAAGTTTTAACAGGTCATCTTTTTTATCTGTAATTCCTGGCACAAATACGTGTCGAATCCACATTTCTTTCCTTTGTTCAGATAAGTATCTTGCCAGTTCTAGGATGTTCTGGTTTGTATGTCCTGTTAATTCCTTATGAACCTGCTGATCCATATGTTTAATATCCAAGATAAACAAATCGGTAACTTCCATAAGCTGTCCGAACTTTTCCAAATAGGATACATCCATGGAAAATGGCTGTCCCGATGTATCTAAAGTTGTGTGAACACCTGCTGCTTTCGCAAGCTTAAAGAATTCGATTAAAAAGTCAATCTGTAACAAAGCTTCTCCACCGCTAACGGTAATCCCACCGTTATCGCCCCAGTAGCTACGGTATCTCAGTGCTTTATCCAGTAACTGCTGCGCGCTGAATTCCTGTGCTCCTTCCACACTCCAGGTATCTGGATTGTGACAATATTTACACCGCATTGCACAGCCCTTTAGGAATACGACAAATCGTATTCCAGGACCATCTACTGCACCGAATGTTTCAAATGAATGAACTTTTCCTACTGTCATAATTATAATACTTCGTGGCAAGTTCTAGCAATAACGTCTAACTGTTGTTCTCTTGTTAAATCGATGAATTTAACAGCATAACCTGATACACGAATTGTGAAGTTAGCGTACTCTTCTTTTTCTGGATGTTCCATAGCATCGATAAGTTTTTCTTTACCGAATACATTTACGTTTAAGTGATGAGCACCTTGATCAAAGTATCCGTCTAATACCTGAGTAAGGTTCTGAATTCTTTCTGCTTCATCATGTCCGATTGCATCTGGGTTGATTGTCTGAGTATTAGAAATACCATCTAATGCCCATTCATATGGTAATTTAGCAACAGAGTTAAGTGATGCTAATAAACCGTTCTGTTCTGCACCGTAAGATGGGTTAGCACCTGGTGATAAAGGTTCTCCAGCTTTTCTTCCATCTGGTAATGCTCCAGTAGCTTTACCATAAACTAAGTTAGATGTAATAGTTAAGATAGAAGTTGTAGGTTCAGAATTTCTATATGTGTGACGTTTCTTTAATTTTTCTAAGAAAGTCTTTAATAACCAAACAGCAATTTCATCTGCTCTGTCATCATCGTTACCGTATCTTGGGAAGTCTCCTTCGATTTCGTAATCGTATACAAGACCTGTTTCATCACGAACTGTCTTAACTTTAGCATATTTGATAGCACTTAAGGAGTCAACTACGTGAGAGAATCCTGCAATACCTGTAGCGAATGTACGACGAACATCTGTATCGATTAATGCCATTTCAGCTGCTTCATAGTAATATTTATCATGCATATACTGGATTAAGTTTAATACGTTTACGTATAAACCAGCTAACCATTCCATCATAACGTCGTATTTCTTCATTACTTCGTCATAATCTAAATATTCGCTTGTGATTGGTGCATATTCAGGACCAACTTGAACTTTGTTCTTTTCATCCATACCACCATTGATAGCGTATAATAAACATTTAGCAAGGTTTGCTCTAGCTCCGAAGAACTGCATTTCTTTACCTGTCTGAGTAGCGGATACACAACAGCAGATTGAGTAGTCATCGCCCCATACTGGTTTCATAACATCATCGTTTTCGTACTGGATAGAAGATGTTGTGATAGAAATCTTAGCAGCATATTGTTTGAACTGAGATGGTAATGCTGAAGAGTAAAGTACTGTTAAGTTTGGTTCTGGTGAAGGTCCCATGTTTTCTAATGTGTGTAAGAAACGGTAGTCTGTCTTAGTAACCATAGAACGTCCGTCCATACCAATACCACCAACTTCAAGAGTAGCCCATACAGGGTCACCTGTGAATAACTGATTGTAGGATTCGATTCTAGCGAATTTAACCATTCTTAATTTCATTGTAAAGTGGTCAATGATTTCCTGAGCTTCTTCTTCTGTGATGATACCAGCTTTTAAGTCTCTCTGGAAGTAGATATCTAAGAATGTAGATACACGACCAACACTCATAGCAGCACCGTTCTGAGTTTTGATAGCTGCTAAGTAACCGAAGTATAACCATTGAACAGCTTCTTTAGCAGTCTTGGCTGGTTCGGAAATATCATAACCATAGATTTTAGCCATTTCTTTCATGCCTTTTAATGCATTGATCTGATCTCTTAATTCTTCACGCTGACGGATAACGTCATCTGTCATTGTTCCATCGCCACAGTTAGCGAAATCTTTTTCTTTTTCTTCTACTAAGAAATCAATACCGTATAAAGCAACACGACGGTAATCACCTACGATACGACCACGGCCATATGTATCTGGAAGACCTGTGATGATTTTGTTGTGACGAGCTTTTTTAATTTCTGGTGTGTAAGCATCGAATACACCTTGGTTGTGTGTTTTGTGATACTCTGTGAACACTTTATGTAGTTCAGGATTTGGTTCATAACCATACATTTTACAAGACTGTTCAGCCATTGCAATACCACCAAATGGCATGAAAGCTCTTTTTAAAGGTTTATCTGTCTGAAGACCAACGATTTGTTCTAAATCTTTTAATTCTTCATTGATGTAACCAGCTTTATGTGAAGTAAGTGAAGATACGATATCTGTATCCATATCTAACACTCCGCCTTTTGCTCTTTCTTCTTTCTGAAGTTTCTGTAATGCACCCCATAATTTATCTGTTGCATCTGTCGCACCAGCAAGAAATGTGGAATCACCTTCATATGGTTCATAGTTCTTTTGAATAAAGTCTCTTACGTCTACTTCTTCTTTCCATTTTCTACCCTGGAAACCATTCCATTGTTCCTTGTTTATCATGATTATCCTCCTTGTTTTATGCAACTTACTGACGTAAGTTTTGTCTATATGCTTGATAAAACCATGGTATTACTTTGTTAAAAAAAAGTCAAGTACAATAGATGGTTTTTTTTCTCATTTTTCCTCTTGTACATTATTAAGTACAATTTAATAGTATAGTTGATGAATTTAGTCCTTGATATGT
>DBKX01000018.1:0-3225 GCA_002297865.1 Lachnoclostridium sp. UBA739 | reverse complement strand
TCTTAAAAAAATTATGCTCAAAATTAACAAAAGGGCTAAATCCAATTTTTTCAGATTCAGCCCTTTATTCATTTATCTTTTCTTCAATTATTAATTAGAATTCTTCCAGGTTACATAATTGTTCCCATAAACTCCTTAACATCCGTTTCATTTTCAACGATTGCCTTCACTGCAAGTTCTAATCCTTTTGCGATCGTCTCAGTAGACATGGCTGGCGTTCCAATTGGTTTATCCACAACCTGTTCTGTAATATAAGGCACATGAATAAATCCACCGCGCATATTAGGATATTTCTTATCAATTTGATATAAAATGTGATACATAACATCATTACATACAAATGTTCCTGCAGTGTAAGAAATATACGCAGGAATTCCATTATCCTTAATTTCTTTCACAACTGCTTTGCAAGGAAGATTGGTAAAGTAAGCATTTTCACCATCTTCTTCTAATGGTGTATCCATTGGCTGCTGTCCATCGTTATCTTTAATTCTGGCTTCTGCAAGATTAATTGCAACCTTTTCAATTGTAATACCCGAACGGCCGCCAGCTTGTCCGATGCTAAGTACAATGTCTGGATGGCATTCTTCAATTTTAGCATCGATTACTTTACCACTTTTTCCATAAATAGTTGGAATCTCTAATTTGATAATTTCTGCACCACAAATTGTATCTGGCAGCAATTTTACCGCTTCATATGCTGGATTAATGCTTTCCCCACCAAATGGGTCAAAACCTGTAATTAAAACTTTCATTGTATTCCTCCAATCCATTCATTCCTATTGCCATTAAGCTGTTCGTATTCTCTCCCATATAATTTCGCCTTGTTCCATAATCAAGACTCCATCTGCATAGATGTCTGGTTTATCGAATACTAAATCAAAGTGACCATTTGCCTCCTGTTTGCCGCCAAACGCTATATTTCGGCCAAATCCAATATGAAACGTTCCATATGCAGATTCGTCTTCAATATAACATTCGCCGTTGCATTTGGCGTATTCATTTAATCCAATCCCCAGTTCACAGGCTATTAGCATTCGTTCATCTTCGTACTGGTCAATGAACTCTTTTAACTTCCTTCCTGCTGTGTTTGATTCAATCTCTACTATTTTACCATGATTAAATTCTAACTTCACCGTCTCATCCATAATCCCTAGATATCCAAATGAGGCATCTACAATAGCAGTTCCGTATGTGGAGTCCTCTTCTACCGGAATAAATACTTCAAAGCTGGAAGAGGAATAACCGTTTCCATCTTTTGTAGCTCCTGTAAAATACTGTGCTCTCCGATTTTTCTTCTGAAACTCCATATCCGTTCCTTTTTCAGTGGTAACATGTACAACCTCTGCATCTGCAAGCCTTGCTAACAATTGATACGCCATTGCCTTACTTTTCTCTGGATTCATATTAAGAAACTCTAATTCTAACATAGAGCGCTCCGAATTCATTGCTAACGGTAAGGACAAAAAACGCATGCCTCGTTCAATTGCTCGCTTCACTGCTTTCGTTGTAACAAGAGAATGCGTTGTCGCCCCTAAAATTACTTGATAATTATCGAAACAGGATTCATTTTCATCGAAATAGCGACTCACCCATTTCATTTCTTTTGGAAATGACATAAGGGCAACCGTAGCTCCCTTTTCCTCTGCGCAATGTTTTACTGCCTTCATTTCTTCCAAGTGATTGTCATTGGTAACGATGAATAAGGACTCTCCTTCCCTTATCTGAAGCCAGCGTTCCACTATTATGCTCGCCCCTCTGGATAACTTATGGTTCATAAAGCATGCCTCTCTTTCGATTCTGCCTTCTTATTTAAAGAAGATCATAAATAAGATCTGGAATACAATCATAAATAACGCAATTGGAATCTGATTTTTAATAACACCAAAACGTTTCTTCATGTCAAGCATAGCAACTGGTACAATATTGAAGTTTGCTGCCATTGGAGTCAGTAAAGTACCACAGAAACCTATTGTTAGCGCTAACATTCCGATAACGGTTGGGTCTGCCCCATGAGCCAATACAAATGGTCCACCGATACCAACTGTCATAACTGTGATGGCTGCAAATGCATTTCCCATGATCATAGTAAATAGAACCATTCCGATGCAGTACACAATAATACCAACATTTACATTTCCTGCTGGAATGATTTTCTCAACATATCCCGCAATTACTTCACCAACACCTGCAGCTGTAAAGATAGCACCAAGAGCTGATAACAGCAAAGGAAGGATTGATAAAGGACCTACTGTTGATAATAAACGCTCTGTATCATTTAAAAAAACTTTTGGTGTGTTTTCCTTGGAGATAATCATTAAGAAAATAACCCCTAAAAGGACTCCACATCCTACACCAACTAATGCTCCAATCTGCGGAAGGAATAGTGCAAAGAAGATAGCACATACACCAATTGACAACGCTGGAATGAATACTTTCATTCCGTTCTTTTCTAATAAACGAGTTCTCTGTTCTTCACTTGGAACATCCAATTTGCCTGGTTTTACTTTTTGTAAAATTGCAGGAATAACCATAATTATGATTAAGATACCGCTTACCATTTCAGGAAGAAATCTTCCGAAACTTAACACAATACCGAATGCCCCCCAGAATATCGCAGTCGGAATTCTAGATGGATTCTCTTCATCACGTAAGTTTTTCACTGCTGTATACATGGATAAAAGGCCCATGATAATATAAATAACTTCAAGAAGCTTTGTTCCTAATGTAACTTCTGCATCTAAGAAAAATGACATTTTCTAACTCCTTCCACTTTATTTGTTGTACTATTTTTTACTCAGTTTCTTATCTTTCACTACAAAGTAAATGATACTTAACAATACCGCAGTTAATGATACAGGAATTGCTGTTTTTGCTAGTTCTACTAACTCGACTTCGTAACCAAGACCTTTTAACGTACTTTGTACTAAAAGCCCACCTGCACCACCAACAAATAATACCTGACAGAAGAACCATGCGATATTTTCCATAGCGGAAGCCATACCTTTGATTTCTTCTACGTGTTCTTCATTTGGGACGTTGCCATTTGCTTCGATAGCACCTGTTGCCATAGGCATAATGATAGGACGAACGAAACCAGCTACCCCACCAAAACTTACATTGAAAGCGCCAAAGATACCACGCATGATTCCATATGCCCCAATGACTTTTCCGGAAGAAGGATTTTTAAGCTTACCAATTAATTTGGCTGCTGCTTCCTTCAAA
>DBKX01000055.1 GCA_002297865.1 Lachnoclostridium sp. UBA739 | reverse complement strand
TCTAATTGGAATAACTATTCCATTATCCATGATAATATATTGATTGGCATGAACCTGTATATGCAAATAATTAACAAGGAATGATTGATGGACTCGCACAAAATATTCCACATTTTGTTTCAAGACATCTTCCATTTCACTCAATTTGGCATACATGGTTCCAATAAAATTAGGGGTTACAATCATAATTTTCCGTTTTCGGCTTTCAAAGTATAAAACATTTTGTATTGGAATCTTATAAAACTTCTTTTTGTATTGATATTCAATATATTTTCTCGTCATGTTTAATACATATTTATATGCTGATAAAAATGCATTCTCAAATTCTTCAAAACTTGTCGGTTTAAGCAAATAGCGAAATGGCCTGGCTTCAAACGATTTTTGCATAAAATTCCTGTTACATGTAATAATTATGACAAGTATATATTCATTATACTCTCTAATTTTTTTATATATTCTATTACATCCATTTCCACTATTTCTATTTCCAAAAAAGTTATATCATAACAATCTCCTTCTCGTAAAGACTCTATGAGTTCTTTTTCGCTACAAAAACCTTCAAACTCAAAATTAATATCATTTTTATTTCTGATTGTCATAATGTTTTTACTTATTTCACTTATCGCATCTTTCTTATCACATATAGCTATTTTCTGCATTATACAACTCCTTTTTTCCAGCTGCATTCAAATTTCATCTTTTCACTAAACCATAAGAACGTACATACAAGTCACCTTCTTATAAATAAGAAGGTGATATACATAATCAAGCTGCTTCAAACTACAATTTATTCTTTTTCACATAACCGTTCTACTACTGTTTTCTTAATTACGCTCTTATAACATTTATAAGGAATAGCAACAGAAATAATTGCCAATGGGATAATACAAAGTACAACTGGAAGTACTGTAAAATGCCATGTAAAGTATGTTAGCTCTGCTCCTAGCATTTTAACAATTGTACAATCTGCCAAAACAGATAAAACTAGAGAACATAAAATGCCCAAAATGGAATATCCAATTCCCTCATAAATGAGCATCTTCTTCAATTGTTTTCCTGTCATGCCTACAGACTGCAGCATTGCGATTTCTTTATGTCTAGAAAGTACCGATGTTGTCATTGAATTAATAAAGTTTAATATACCAATTAATGCCAGAACACCACATAATGTTCCCCCAACAAATGTATACATACTAATCATTCCTTGAAATGTATGTCGTAATGTTTTTTTCGACCAATAATCTAACGTTGAATCTACGTTAGATGTATAAATTTTCAACCAATTTTCAGTACTATTTATATAGGAATCCTCAACATTAAAAATTGTAGTCATTGGCAAATAATCTTTCGTACAAACTTTATTGAGTATTTCACTTGAAGGTAAAATATAATTTAATCCCATATCAATGCTTAAAGTAGATTTAAATGCATCTGGTATTTTTACAACAGCTAGTACTTCATATGAGTTTTCTGTTCCATCACTGCAAGATATAGACACCTTATCACCTCGGTGGTATAATGTATTTTTCCCATTTTCAAGCATTTCTAATTGCGTTACATATATGCCTTTACCAGATTTCCATTTTTCAATATCCATATCCCCTTCAATAAGCTGCAAATATTCTGCTGGGAAATCATCCAAACCATAAATATTAACACCTTGATTTCCTCTTACCTTATAATTTTCATATTCAGCTTTTATTTTAGGTGATTTTTCTCCAAGTTTTTTCAGCCTTCCTAAACTTACTTCATCAAAAGGTTGCATATTGGAATATAAATATATATTTCCATTATCTTTTAATCCATCAAGTTCTTCTACTATTGATGTAAATTCTTTACTCACATCGGATGTATTAAAAGGACTATTACTCTTAATAATAGAAACATTAGAAATAGTAAAGTCTGTTAGGCTAATGTCTGAAACAAACTTATCAAAGTCAAACGAATTAATATAAGTGTAAACACTATTTAACAGAACAATACTTAATGAAAATGATAACGTTACAATAACTACCTTTTTTCTATTTCTTGTTAAATTTTCTCGTGCCAGCATCAGACAACTTATTCGTTTTTTTCGCTTATTCTTCTTTCCACTCTCTGGAGATTTATCAATATATCTTAATGCTTCAATGGGAGATATTTTAGAAGCTATTTTAGCTGGTTTACGACAGCTTAAATATACTGTTATTAGTGTTAATATAGTTGATATTATAAATATTATTGGATTGCCTGTTGTTATAACATGCATATCTTCCCCTAATAAATTAACAATAAACGGCAACAATAACCGCCCTATAATCCATCCTAATATTAATCCAAGTGGTATACCAATTACAGACAAATAAGAAGCTTTCTTGTAAACAATCTTTTTAATTTGTTTCATGGTAGTACCTAATGTTTTCAGTATTCCATAAAAGCCTATGTCCTGCGCTATTGAAATGTAGAATACATTATATATTAATAAATATCCTGCAAATAAAATAACAAATACTGCTATCAATATAAAGATGC
>DBKX01000333.1 GCA_002297865.1 Lachnoclostridium sp. UBA739 | reverse complement strand
AGAACTACACTGAAAGGTGCCATTTCAGGTATGATCGGTGGCGGAACACTCTCTGTCATCTGGTCACTGTATATTACAAATCTAGGTGGCATTTTCGAAGTATATTCTTTACTTCCAGCGTTTATTTTTGCCAGCCTGCTTATTGTAATTGTGAGTCTTTTGGATAAAGAGCCTTCCGAAGAAATACAAAAAGAATTTGATGCTGTAGAAAAAGCAGAAATATAATAAGATTGTAAGAATTGTTTTTTAGGAGCTGTGAGCAATCACAGCTCCTTTTTGCTTTATAGAAAATTATGTCACACTTTGTTCTTACCGAACCGTTACATTACAATATAAACGAATTCCATTTATCATTGCAACGATTCTTGTTTTACCTTTTGTTCTAGAAACAACACTACCAGCATTATCAACTGATGCAATCGATGCATTTTCAGAATACCATTTTACGCCTGTTGAGATCTCTTCTACCCAAAGCTCAGCTCTTTCATATTGCCCCATGGTAACACTTGTTCTATTAAGGCCAACTACTGTTACATTAACCATGCCCACCTTACCGCTGCTTGTTTTTATGGTAATAGTTGCTGCTCCCGGCTTTCTTGCTGTCACCCTGCCTGTTGATGAAACAGTAGCAACCCTCTTGTTATCACTATAAAAACGAACATGGTCTGTTGTGTTATTCGGTGTAATACTATATGGCAACATAGCAGAAGTTCCCTTAACTAGAGTCATATCCTTTTGCGAAAGGTTTACACCAGTAGCTGGTACTCTCTTCTTAACATATACGTAGCAAACCGCTTTCTTTCCGCTGTTATCTTTTGCTCTGGCATATATTTTACAATTTCCAACTGCTAAAGCGGTGATATTGCCATTTGAATCTATTTGAGCAATTTCTGCATCACTTGAGCTCCATCTAACAGTTTTGTAGGAAGCATTTTTAGGTGTTACTCTTGCTTTTATTTTCGTAGTAGAATCAACAAGCATCTTTATAGTTGTCTTATTTAACGTTATCTTAGTTGCCTGACGAACTACTCTTATTTTACATGTTGCACTTTCTCCACTTCCATCTGTTGTACTACATCGAATGGTTGCCGTACCGACTCTTTTACCTTTTACAATTCCCTTTGAGCTTACTGTTGCAACTCTAATATTCGAAGAAGTCCACTTTAACCTCTGATTCGAGGAATACGTTGACTTTACAGTAGCTTTTAGTTTAAATGTTTTTCCTATTCCAAGTGTATAACTTGACTTATTAAGCGTAATACTCGATACAGACTGTTTTACCGTAACCAAACAAGATGCAGCATGTCCGCCATCTTCGGAAACCGCTGTAATAACAGCTACTCCACCTCGAAGTCCCGATACAACACCTTTGCTTGTAACAGATGCCACTTTCGTATTAGAACTTGTCCATTTTACTTTTTTATTCGTTGCATTAGATGGAGTGAAGATTGTTTTTAAAGTAAACTTTTTCCCCTTCACCAATGTCTTCTTCGTATAATTCAGCTTCATTGATGTTATCTGGTTATAAACTGTAACATACAAATATTCTACAGAACCTGATTTTGTTTTTACTGTAATAATGGTTTCTCCAGGTTTTACACCTGTGACTTTACCAGAACTGTTTACAGTAGCAATTGAGGAATCCTTTGATTTCCATGTAAATGTTGTTTCTGTACTGTTCTTAGGATTTGGTGTTGCAAGTACCTGATAGGTGTCTCCAACCGCAATCTTTAAGTTATATACATCCAAAGTAACACCTGTTGCTGCTCTTGTTACAACAACCTCACATGTTGCTGAGAAACCATTATCTGTCGTTGCTACAATATAAGTTTTACCAGGTCCTACTCCAGTTACTCTACCAGAAGATGAAACACTCGCAACAGCAGTATTCATAGATTTCCAGATTACTTTTGTTGTGGCACTGGCTGGAACCATCTTATAATCAATTTTGGCCGACTGTCCAGCTTCCAATGTAAGCTGCGTCGTACTTAATGAAAATCCCGTTGCCGATTGAAGAACCGTCAAGTTGCACTGTGCCATTGTAAGGTATGGGTTATAAGCAGGTCTGACCGTAATAAGCGCAGTTCCTGCTGAAACTAATGTTACAACACCATCATCATCTACTGTAGCTACAGATGTATTAGAAGATGCCCATACAAGCTCTGTACTGGTTGCGTCTGAAGGTGTGTAAGTTGCTTTTAATTTCACTACTTCCTGATTCAGCTTAACTGTTAAATTCGTTTCATTCAGCTTTATACTCTTAATCGGCGCCATTACTGTGACCGTAACACTAGCAGTTACAAAGTTATCTTTGTTGATAGCCGAAACAACTGAGACACCAGGTTTCTTACCTGTAATTACAACACTCTTATTATCCGATGCAGGCGAAATATCAACGATATCCTTTTCATTTGTAATCCAGGTGATTGGTGCTGTACTAATATCGGGAGTAAAAGTAGCTTTTACTGTAATTGTTTTATCTACTTCCAGATTCACTTTTTCATAATTCAATTTAATATTTGTAACCGTACTTACAACACGAACCAGACAGACTGCTCGCTTCACGTATCCGCTGGTCGTTACCTGAGTCAATGTAATCCTTACATCGTTATTGTCTCCAGTAATCTGCAAACCTTTAATTAAACCACTATCATCAACGGATACTTGTGTCGGAGAACTACTTTCCCAAGTAAATACACCATCAGAAGTACCACTTGTTTCTCGAAGCTGCAAGGTAGCCCCCAATGCAATTGTTACACTGGTTCGGTCTAATTTAATACCGTCCGAAACATGGACTCTAATCGTATATTTACCAGCACTAGGTACTCCATTCGCAGCTAATTCGCCAACTCGCAAAGTATCTCTTATATTAACCGTTATGATTGCATCACCGACTTCATCCGCCGTACCATACAGATCAGATGCAACATAAGTTACAACATTGCTACCACTATCTAGCGTTGTATCAAACATACTCTTAAACGATTCTTTCGTCAAATTAAAAGCCTGTGCTAAATCAAATGAATCACCCTTGTCCACGTATAAAGTTTTATCTTCAAACTCGCCATAAATATGTAAATGAATTACATTCATATAGTCCTGTGGAATATCACTCATTGATTTACCAGATTTTAACCAGCCTTCGTAAAGACCTTTTGGAAAGAATCTTACAGTGTACTCACCTGCTTTACCAACTGTTCGCAGACTTTCTTTCGGTGTAGAAGCTTCCAATTCAATTAAATCAGAAGAAGCAGTTCCTATTGAATCCTCTATAAACACTGTACTGCTTATACCTGTTGAAATTTCCCACTCAATTTTATCCTTAACGGCACCACTGTTAATGGTAAATACTGCATCAGAAAACAACTTATCTGCTTCTGATTCACTATGTACATAGACTTCATTACTTGTACCTGTTGCATTTTGCTTTTTTATAGAAGGTACAACATAAACGGTAATCGTATCTGTCAAAAAATCTGTAGAATCATCTGGCCGATAAGTTGCACGAACCTGCGTACGTCCAGCACCTACTACAGTAACTTTACCTTTGTCTACTGTAACAACATCTTCGTTGTCTGAACTCCATGTACAGTTTGAATCTGTAGGTGAGCCATAGTTCAGTGATAAAGGAACATTATCGAGTCTTACATCGCCCTTTTTTAAAACCAGAGAAGGCCTCTCGTCTGTCGGAATTGCCAGCCCATATCCACGATCTACATTTCCAAGAATACCAAACTTTATTTCAACTTGACATGCTAAAGATGTGGTTAATGTATTATTATTCGAATCTTTATATGTAATTTCCACTGCTATTGTTGCAACACCTGGTTTTAATGCATTAATGCGACACATACCTTTTTGTGCCAAATTAGTAATACTGGCAATACTATTACCCGATGCAACACTCCATGTTGCACTTATATAATCACCATTAGTTGCTCCAACTTGCAAGGTCTGTGTCGTATTCCACATAATATACCTAGAACCTGTAACAATTGATTCTTTCCCTGTTACACCGTCAAAAGCCTTAATATCAAATACCACACTTGAATCAGCCAATGATTCAGCTTGAAAATGTGGCCAAAATACAAACACGGCCATAAAAAAAAGAATACCTATCAATACCTTATGAGTAAGGTATCTACACTTTTTTTTCATCTAATTCCTCCCTTATTTAAAAAAATCTCTATTTTATTATTTATCGTATCAAAGCTGTAAAAATTTTAGTACAAAAAGAAATATTTTTATTGTAACATTGTAAAACTCTCTAAAGGACAAAGTGTCTTCGACACTCTCAACTCCCCTGTTCCTCAATCAATCTTGAGGGAGAAGACACTTTTCTGCACCGAGCGGGTGTCGCTGTACTTTAACGACTATTTTTCTTACCCGCTCGTGTGCATCCAGCCCCCTGCTTTTTAGAGGCTTTTTAACTTATAGGAAAGGACTCTGCGAGTACTTTCCTATAAGTTAAAAAAAGTGCTGACATATAATAATGCCAACACCTCTACTTTTTCGACCTTTTTAGCTCTATTTAGAGCCAGCACTAAGTCAGATTACATTTTCAAATAATTCGTCAAGTTCCGTATCCACTAATCCATAATTCTTTTGACGGTATGCAGAGTATTCACATTCGTATACGATGTGGCTGAGTTTCTCTATATACTGCATATATATTGAATATTTTTCTTTTGGCATACTAAGAAAATATTGCGCTTCTTGAATCATCAATTCCTTTAATATTTCCTTATCCTGTATAGTTCCCTGATAGAAATCACTTGTTACCTTTATAGCATAATCTATAAAGCTCCAAAACTCTTCCTTGTCCTGACAACACTTTTTACAGAACTCTTCTAATTCCTCTTTTCGGAATGGAAAACATCCAAAAATAAAGCAGTTCGCAAACAGAAGGTGACGTAACTCTTCTGAATTATCGATTAGATTATAAAAATACTGAATATATAAAAAAGCAGATAAGTTTCTATTATTAGTCCTTCTCTTTTCTATTGAAAACACACTAAAAACTATCCACTCTGCTGTAGCTGTTTTATAAAGCTGATTCCCATTACCAATATTATAAAACGTAATCAGATCAAAAATCATCTGGTTATATAATTCCTTCGAAACAGAATCATTTCCTGGGATAAGCTGCTCATAAAAATATTGAAACTTCTTACGAACCTCTTTAACATTCCATACAGATTCAAAATACATCTCACTTAGTTTGTTATGTACAAGAATTGAATCTTCTCCTTTCATTTCCAGACAAGTTAATGCATCTTTAGATAAGATTTCATTTAATGGACTAAAATCTCTTCCTCTCATAAAAAATCCTCCCTTAACGCAATGTCATTAAGTTAAGGTA
>DBKX01000052.1:9998-15291 GCA_002297865.1 Lachnoclostridium sp. UBA739 | reverse complement strand
GACGTTTTATATCTTATCACATCTTTCGATGTCTGTCAACAACTTTTTTCTGTTTTTTTCTGTCCTTATAATACTATAATCTCAAAAAAAGTTTGACATCAACTCGTGTAATCATAGCAGATATTTATTTTGATGTCAACGTCTTTTTATTTTTCATGAAAACTTTCCTTTGCTATGGCAACAAAAAAGTTAATAGAAAGCTCTCAGTCATACTCATTCTAATTCATTATATAATCATTTTTATAGAAAAAACTATAAAGAGTAAACCAAATAACACTTGAATCACTTTCAGTGCCTTTGATGATTTTACTATATAATCCCTTACCATCCCTGCAAGATAACCATATCCACAAAAAACGATAAAAGTAAATAACATAAAAAGCAAACCGAGTACAACACTTTTTATTACATAATTATCTTCACTCCCCTGTACGTATTGTGGCAAAAAAGAAAAGAAAAACAACGTAAGCTTTGGATTTAAGACATTTATCATAATTCCTCTTTTAATTATTTTACTCTTCTTTTTTTCTTCATTTTTTTCATCTAAGTTAATCTTTATGTTGTTAATAATAATTCCAATACCTAAATACAGCAAATACACTGCACCAATGAATGTTACAACATGCACAATTCTTTCGTTCAAAGAAAAAAACAGTGTAAGTAATGAGATACTAATAACTAAGTGTGGTACAATTCCCAATGTACACCCAATTGCAGCTATAACACTCTTTTTCCGTCCCCCTGTTAGGCCAGATTGCATTGTATAAATAACTCCTGTTCCTGGTAGTAAAATGATAATAAATGATGTAATTATAAATGAATATAAATCCATATAAACCTTCCCCCTCTTTAATTAATAGTGTAAATCACCCTTTTGTTAGCTTAAATTTTTTCTGAGGTTACTTTACACTATCTTCATCTTTATATTTCAATTATATCGTATTTCTAGGCTTCCAAAAGATCCATTCCCTCCCTATTTAAAGAGAGCCACTTCTACTTTTATTAATGAAATTCACACGATAATCCAAAATAACCCGTTCCACAATTCTATTCAAGCATCCAAGAATAAACTCTATCTCCTCTCTTTTAATATGATCTAAGTGAATTCCTCCAATCGCAAAGCATTTTCCCTTTACTCTGTAACTTAATTTCTTCGCTATAGATCGCATAACAATATCATCCTTATGTCCACAAAAAGTTATTTCCCTCAATTCGCTTTCTTTATATTCATTCTCTTTATAACCTACTGCTGCAGCTCCAATATGAGGTCTATCTCCTCCTGATATAATTACACATAAATCTTCTCCAACCATAATACACTTGATGTTTATATGTACTCTTTCTCTTTCTATTTCAAATTGTATCATTCTTAATCTCCCCACCTAATAAACTCTTTCACACTTATGCCAAGTTGCGCTAATAATCGACATGCTATCTGTCTATTTACTGCTTCAATACTGTCTGGTATAGTATAGTAGGCTGGAACTGTAGGCATTACAATTGCTCCTGCATCTGTTACTTCTAGCATATTTCTTAAATGAATTCTGCTTAATGGACTTTCTCGAACTGCTAAAACCAATTTTTTTCTTTCTTTCAGTGATACATCTGCTGCTCTAAGGATTAGATTCTCAGAATAGCCACTGGAAATTCCGGCTACGGTTTTCATGCTACAAGGGACAATAATCATCCCCTCTGTTTCATAAGTTCCACTAGCTATTGAAGCCTCTATATCGCCATTTGAATATATTTTATTGGATATATTCTCAAAATCCTTCATAACAAAGTTTGTTTCCAGTTCCATCGTCCTCTTTGCACCTTCGGATATAATAACATGAGATTCCCATTCTTGGTTCATTGCAATTAGCTTTAGTACTTCCATCCCTAAAACGATTCCACTTGCCCCAGTAATTGCTATAACGACTCTTTTCTTTTTTTCCGTATCCTTTTTCATCTAGTACCTCCTTTAGAAAAAAACATAACCACTAGTATCTTCCTAATGGTTATGATTTCTCTGTTATATGAAAAACGTTTAGTTTTATTTCATACCTTTTTATAATACTTCCAATTTGTCGATCTCTACATCCTTGCAGATTAAGCTTACATTATCTTTAATTTCTTGTAGATGCTCATTTATCATTTCCTTGTTGACCCCTTCTGGACCATATACAACGTAGATACACTTGCGCGTATTCATGGATATTCTGCTCCGTTTGTCTGGACCGCTAACAATACATGATAAGATTCCTTCCTGATCCCTCATATACATGTCTCCACTATGACATTTTTCCTCTTTTCCACTCATACATACATAATCTTCTGTGCCGTTAGAAACATCTACAGTTATTGGGAAAGAGACCTTTTCCATGTCATGACCTGCTGTCAGCAGATGATTTTTTACTTCGGCCATGAACATTGCCTCAACAAGACAATCAACATTAGGTATATCTCTACCTTTTTTTGCAATTGACTCTAATTGCAAAAGCACGTGATATGTTTTTTTGAATTTCTTGTAATACTTCACATAAAATTGTAATGGTTCCTTTTTGGCAAGTTCGCTTTTTGAGCAATCCTTATACTTTTTTCGTATATCTTCTTCCAGGAGCTTTTTTTTGTGCAATAATTCTTCTGACGATATGTTATTTTGCAAATTGCTCATTGCTATGTAACCAATATGAGCGTTTGGATACATTTCTTTAAACTGATCTGATAATTGTAACATACTTATACCTCCACTATTTAAAACTAAATCCATACTTCTCCCACTTTGCTTCAACCTTTTTCTGTATTTCTTCTGGCCATAAAGATTCCAATACAACTTTTTGCGGTATAAAATCAGATTCCCAATCGTTTGGAAATGTACAATCATAAATAATTGTAGCTGATTTTCTCTCGTGTTTTTCTTGTTTGCTTAAATACGGAGACAATGGAAATACTGCAGTTGGTGGAAAAATTCTTGTACCTCGTTCTGGATGGCATTTAGTTGAAAAGCTCCATATTACGTCATCCATATTCATAGGATCTACATCCTTATCAAGAACTATAATCTTTGGAATTAAAGTTCCCACTTTATCAGTCCATATTGCTTTCGCAATATCGGCAATCAAATCCTCACCTTTGTATAATTGTTTATCTACCGTTATAATCAAAAGATGTAATGCAGCTGTAGGTGGAATGTAAGTTTTTAATACTGGTAAGTTTTTATATCTAAAAATATTCAGAGCATCTCCCGCCAAGGAAAGACTCATACATACATGGTCATCAATTGGTTTTCCTGGACAAACCACAGTTAATATAGGATTATTTCTATGCGTTATTGCACTTACATGAAATGCTGGCTGCTGCTTACTTGCAAATGTCATAAATCCAGTGTATTCGCCAAATGGCCCTTCATCACATAATTCATTAATAGATACATGTCCTTCAATAACTATCTCAGCGCTGGCTGGTACTTGTAAGTCCACTGTCTCACATTGCACAACTTCTACGCCCTCTCCAAAATATCCTCCTACTACATCTCCCTCACATATTCCATATGGAACATTCATTGACGATATAAGAGGTATTGCTGGTTCAGTCCCTATGACGATGGCAAATGGCATGTCCTGATTTTTTTCTTTCCATTGTGCAAACTGCATTCCAATATGTTGTGTAGGAACAACTAATCCAGTTAACGTCTTCTCATCATGAAGCATAACTCGATACATTCCCCAATTCACAAACTTCCCATCTACTGTTTTCGTAATCACAGTATGCCAAGTTCCTATATAACGTCCGCCATCTCCATCATGCAAATATGGAATTGGAATTTTTAGTAAATTTATATTTTCCCCCAGCAAAATATTTTCCTTACACTTTGCTGTAGCTACTACTTTAGGTGAAATGAGTTTATGATCTCTTAAAGTGGATAGCTGTTCTATAATTTCTACAGCATTCGCATCTGGCTCTAATCCTAGAGAAATAGCAATTCTACCATAAAGTTTGTCTTCAGGCGAAGACGCACCAACTGGTGTCCCCAATATTCTCCACTCTTTGGGATAATCTTTTATATTAGTAAAGAGCACAGCTGGTCCCTTTTTTTCATTTACAATTCTAAGAATTGCACCTATCTCCAGATTCCAATCTACCTCCTCATCAACTATATGTACTAAATCCTCTTTTTCTAATTTATTAATAAATTCTCTTAGGTCCTTGATATGTTTCATGCATTACTCCTCATTAGAATCTCTGTATTCCTCTTTTAAAATTCTCTCAATTTCAAATATTACCTGGTTATTCTCGTCTGGACATGGGTGTGTAGAGATACTTTTCTTTCCATCGAGCCATGGGAACTGGCAATCATAATACATTGCGTAAACCTTTGGCATTAAACTGGTTAAGGCACTTAAGCATATATCTCCTTTGACAGATTTATCGCTAATATAAATTTTATCTCCTACTTTATGACCCGCAACACAAGTTCCTGTCTGACTTTTTACTGTAACAACAATATCATATTTTCCTAACATAGTTCTTTATCCTCCTTATTTTATCAACATTTTAATATTTTCCATTGCTTGTATTGTATCTTCTCTATTTCCAAATGCGGTTAGGCGAAAATAGCCTTCCCCATTCTTACCAAATCCTGCCCCTGGAGTACCAATAACACCTGCATTTTCTAGTAGGTACTGGAAGAACTCCCAAGATGTATAGCCTTCCTTACATTTTAGCCATACATATGGTGCATTCCTGCCACCATAATATCTTATGCTAGCATCATTTAGGCCCTTACAAATGATTTCAGCATTCTGAATATAGTATTCCGTTATTTTTTTAATCTGGTTTTGACCGGCTTCGGTAAATACCGCCTCTGCTGCTCTTTGAATAATATAAGAAACCCCATTGAATTTTGTTGATTGCCTACGCCTCCACATATTATTAATGGATACCGAACTTCCATTATCTGTTCTCCCCATTAGTTGTTTCGGAACAATGGTATAACCGCACCGAACACCTGTAAATCCTGCTGTTTTGGACAAACTATAAAATTCAATGGCACACTCTCTTGCACCTGGAATATCATATATACTTTTTGGCACAGATTCATCTTGTATAAAACATTCATAAGCCGCATCAAACAAAATTATACTGCCTTTTTCTATTGCATAATCTACCCACTTTTGAAGTTGTTCACGGTTATAGGTTGCTCCTGTTGGATTATTGGGTGAACAAATATAAATAATGTCAGGCTTATCACATTCTACTTCATCTGGCATTCCAAGAAATTCGTTTTCTTCATTTGAATTCAAGTAATATC
>DBKX01000052.1:2701-9979 GCA_002297865.1 Lachnoclostridium sp. UBA739 | reverse complement strand
GCAACATATGCCGGATACACTGGATTTGGAATTAATACTGTCTGACTGCTATGAAAAATATCAGTAATAGCTCCAATATCGCTTTTTATCCCATCTCCTATAAATATTTCATCCTGCTCAACTTGAATATTTCTTTTAAGAAACCACTGAGCAATTGCATTTTTTAGAAAGTCATAGCCTTCCTCTGGACCATATCCCCGAAATGTTTCCTTATTACCTAACTCATGCACCGCATGCTGCATTGCCAGCAATACAGTCGGTGCGATAGGTAATGTTACATCGCCAATCCCCAAGTTAATAAGCTTCTTTTGAGGATAACATTTTTGAAACACCATCACCTTTTGACGAATTGAGGTGAAAAAGAACGATTGTTCTAAATCATTATAATATTCATTAACATGAATCATTTTAACCTCCTTAAGATATCACGAAGCCTTTACATTTATATAAGAAATCCGCAAGAAATCCTCCATGTGGCATACCATAATCCATTTTGTATGATTTCCGATATCCTTGATAAATTTTCTC
This sequence comes from Lachnoclostridium sp. UBA739, assembly GCA_002297865.1. The sequence continues at coordinate 9,451 of DBKX01000052.1, read as the reverse complement.
AACCTTTGCTGTTCTGAGAATGTTCTCCATAACATCTATGTCATCTGATAGTACACTTGCAGATAATGTTTCACCTATTACCTGCTCTATTTCTGTTAAATTGCATTCTCCTACCATCACAAATGGAAATGGTAATTCCATTCCAAAGTAGGGTTCTCTAACATCTTTACAATATAGTACTTTAGGCATTAAATACACCTTTCCGTTATATTTGCGTACTACGTCTGAGTCCTGCGTCATGTCAATTACATTCCCCGTCTCAAGAAGTTTCTCTATTTCCATTGCTATTCTATAAGCTTTTTCTACATCACGAACAGCTGCAATACCAGCATCATCTGCTTCCACATCCATCTCCTGAAACTTTAGGAACTTCTCCCCTAATTTCCTTGCTATCTGTTCACCATTTATCTCTGTAATAACGGCACTTGTACTAATACAGGCTCTCCCTGAATGATACAAAACCGCTTTTTTTATGTGAGCTACTACATCATCTACTTGCTCCCCATATTTCTTATCAATAATGATCTTACTATTACCTGGACCGTAAACCTTAACTTTTGGATCATTGCCATACTCTTGTTTAAGACTACTAGCACCAAATAGAATAGAACAACCTGATATCTGAACTAATGATTTTAAACAGCTATGCTCTATCGGATAATATGAGAAAAACTCCTTATCAGCTCCTGCCTGAATAAAAGAGTAAATTAATCTAAGTGGTGTATATGGCTCCTCAAATGAAGGTTTTATGATTACTGGAAACTTCATTGCAAATGACATAATCCACATCATATTTACGATAGGGTGATTTCCTGGCATAACTGCACAGACTATATCTGATACAGGCGCAAATCCAATTCCTGTGCCTCGAAATGTTGTATAAAAATCATTTAGACAACTTACTGTTTCCACTCGAAACTGTTTACACAATATGTCTTCCATCTCTTCCATATAAGTACGCATTTCATTTAGTATTTCTATGCACATTGTTCTTGGCAGCCCAGTAACCTGATGAACCTTTTCACAATATTCTTTTGGACTTTGCAATTCGCCATTTATTATTACATCTTCTGTTGCAAATATCTTTCCTGCCTTCTTTATCCAATCAAGTATGACATGGATATCTCTCTTCCTCAGGCGCGCAGATACCTCTTTTCTATTTCTCTTAATATCAGTATTAAAAACTAGTGGAATCGCTACGGATATTAAATCATTTACGTCATGCCTAACATTAATAATTTCTCTCTTTTCTTCTGACTCATACACCTTGCCGAACCGGATGATAGGTAAATCCTTCATTAATACACTCCTTCTATCAAGTTTGCTTCTAATGGCTGAAAACTCCCCACATTAGCAACACCATCCCAAGAAAACAACTTACATGGTTTCACTCGGGTAGCAACATCACGTTCTAGTAATGACGGAATAAATACATCTTTATTTAAAACGGTAAGCTTTACTCTACCCTCCTCTCCGTAATCAACATACTTTTCATGATCCTCTTTATCGACGATTTCAATATAGAAATGTGGGAAATACGGATAATACTGAATAGACCAAGGACTACTATTCTCTTCTAAATATGAACTTGGCACCTGAGGGGCAACACCCATTAACGTATTTCCATATAATGCACAGAAGTCAATTCCAGGTGCGGCTTCTGTTTTGACAAACTTATAAAATTCACTTGTAATTTTTGTTCCACCACAAACAATTCCTTTAATACTTGTTTGCGTTAAATCAAGCCTCATCATTAACTGTTCTAACAGCTTAGATGTTATGAACAAATATTTAATGTCTTGTGATTTGATAGTGTTAATGACCTGATCCATAACATGCTCAATGTACATATTCATAATATCACTCTGATTCTTCTTTATAAGAACCTTCACCCATCTTGGATCGATATCTATAGAATAGACGATTTCTTCCCTTGTTTTAGCAATATGATATGTCAACAGAGATACTGCATGTGGTCCTGATGGAAATAGATTAATCCACTTTCCCTTTTCTCTGAATCCATGCTTTTGCAAAATATCACAAATCCATACTGCATTTTCTTTTTGATGCTCTGTATCCATAACTCTTTTAGGAATACCTGAAGTTCCTCCTGTCTCAAAAACTCTAGGATCATACTTTTGAAAATTCAATCTGTCCTTTGGTATAAAATGCTCAACTGGTATAGTTCTTAAGTTATCAGCATTAAAATTACCTAAAATCTTTAATTCTTCATAACATGTAATATCATGAATTGGATTAATTCCTCTTTCCTTTCCGAAATTAATCCAAAATGCCGAGCCTGAATTAGGGTTAAAATGATACTCAATAATTTCTCTTACCTGTTCATCTAGCAACTGCTTTTCTATATCATTCACGTAGTAACCACACCTTTCTTAATTTGTCTTGAAATAACGCTTCAATCCAGATATACTAGTATCTTTTTTGTTACCAGTCAAAAATAAATTGTTCTCTGCATCTTTTTTTACTTCATACCCAGTTTCAAACCAGCCATCCTGTGTCTGATTTTCTTGTATTATTCCATCTATCCAATAATGTGAAATCATTGAATGACTCTTTATCCATAAGTCCCCAATGCCCTGTTCTTCATCTTTCCATTTAATCTTGTAATACATATATGGTATTACTTGTCCGATTGAACCAATCAAAGATTTTTCCGTGGCCTTCTGTAATGTAAAAATCCCCAACTCCTTACATCCGATTCCACCATATACCTTTGTCTTGAAAACTCGCTCAAATTCAATCCAGCACTCATTATCTAATAGTTGCCCAACACAAAAACAGCCTTTCAACGTCTCAGGAAAACGATTCATCCTTTTTGCAGCATTTAAAATATCATGAAACTGCTCTGGGGTTCCTCCAAAAAATGTTATTCCAAACTGAAAGCAGGCTTCAATAAATCTTTCTCCTGAAAAATCCTTGATAATTACATAGGTTGCTCCAGCCTTTAGCACTGCCCGCGTCAATGCATTATAAGGATGTAAAATACATGCTACTACATCGTGCTCTGATAGCCCCATCAATTCATAAGGATATGAATGCCATTCCATTACATGATGAGTGAGCAGTACTCCCCTGTGATTAAATTTTGTGCCTGTATTCGAAAAAACAAAAAAGAGTTGACCAAAATCCGTATCTTTTACCTTACTTGGACTGATTTCTCCGTTACCCGCAATAAGAAGTTCTGAAAAACTTTTTACATTCTCCCCTAAATTTCCATCTCCTTTTGTATAATACCACTCTTGAATCCATGGCATTTTATCTCGTAAAGTAATGACTTTTTGATTCCACAATTTAGTATTAGTAATAAATACCTTCGGTTTGCATTGTGAGGATGCATAATATACATCCTCTGTTCCAATATGATAATTTAAGGGCTGGATTATAATTCCCACTTTGAAACAAGCAAAGTAACAAAGCTGTAATTCAATACTATTTTCTAGCATAACCATTACGATATCACCATGCTTAAATCCCTTTCGGGTAAAGTTTCTTGCAATATTATCTGTTAAATAATCTAGCTCTTCATATGTTATACTCTGATTGGCGTTATCCATATCAATAATCGCCTTTTTTTTCCGCACCATATCATTCTTTTTTGATACAATATAGCCAATATTCATTCGTACCACCTAAACTATCTTCACAATTTCTGACCGCTCAATTTTTCTGCTATTCGAATCATATTCTCCTTCGATTCTTTTTTTCATTGCGAGTCGGCATTTCTCCAAGTACTCAATCGTTTCTTTGTCCTTCATCGTTTTCTTTAAATTTTCTAAGTCATTAACATTTCCAATTGCAGTTGAGTTATCAGCTGAGAAAAACGGAAGAACATATCCATCTGTATTAATATGTAAAGCAAATTCTCCGTCTTCATTCATTTGAATATTCTCAATTTTCAATTCTTCTTGCTTTACTAAAACATTATCCATGATGTCTAAATCAGGGTACTGCTTTCGTGCCTTTTCCACTATTTTAACAAATTCCTGACTTTGCTCTTTAGAAAGCGGACTTACTCCGTTATCTACGGCACGTCCTGACTGTACAATTGGATTCAAATTAATCTTATATTTTCCTTTTGGAAGTCTCTCCAGTATTTCCGGAAGTTTTTCATAGGACTTGCTGCTCACTACATATACAATCTGTGGATAGATTCCTTTGCTTTTTAGATTGGCTATTCCCGTAAATGTTGACTCTATCTGATCCTGTGGGTTTAAAGGGTGAATTGTTACGCATAATTTAATTGATGAAAACTCTGCAAGACGCAAAGCCATCTCTTCTGTAATAACACTTGCATTAGAATAAATACCAACCTTCATATTTTTGGATACAATGTACTGAATTAGCTTAAAAATATCCTTGTATAAAAATGTCTCTCCACCATCAAGCTGGACTTTATTTACTCCTAATTCTGCAAATGTGTCTACAAGTTTTTTTGCATCATCTAGAGAAATATTCTTTTTTTCTCCCGATGCATCTCTACAATAAGGGCAATTAAAATTACATGCTGTTAATAATTCTATAACTATTTGTGAAACTTTCATTGGTATACACCTCTCTTTTTAGACTGGTTTGCTCTCTGTACATACTTCCTCATAAAAATCGCAACATGGATCAAATGCCTTTATATCACCTGTTGTCATAAGGGCATTACATCTTAAGCCCCCTCCACACAGATTCTTACGTTTACATCCTGAACATTTTTCTATTTGATTTACATTTAACGTTCGATATTCTTCAAATAGCTTACTATTAAACCATAAATCCGAAACATCATCCTGCTTAACATTTCCAACAAAATATTGTTCAGTATCAATAAAATTACAAGGAGTTACATATCCCTCGGGATTTATATAAAATAAACTTCTTCCTGCTGCACATAATAAATAGTTGTTATCTTCTTTCAGCTTATCGCCTGGGCATCCTATAAAGGCCGCACCATATAATTCATCTCGAAAATCTAATAAAAGCTGATCTTGCAGTTTCAACCGCAACCGGGCTAATGTGTCATAAATTTTTACAAAATCCTCCCTTGGAATCATCCAATCTCTAAAGTTATTTTTTGCTTTACCAGATGCTACGAATGGAGATATCCTTAATTTATAAACTCCATATTTTAAAGAGAACTCTATTACCTCTTGAATGTCTTTGTAATTTTTATTATGTATTGTCATACAAATTCCAGTCTGTAATCCCTCTTTGCGAAGCATTTTAATTGTCTCTATTGTTTTTTTGTATGCCCCGATATGCCCTCTCAATTCATCATGGGCTTGCTCACTTCCGTCAATACTCAGTTGATAAAAATCAACGTAAGGTCTTATCTGCTCTAACCTTTCATGGTTTAATAGTGTTCCATTTGTTAGTATTTTGATTCTACATCCGAGGGTCTCTTTTGTGTATTTTAAAATATCTACGAAGTCACTACGTACAAGCGGCTCCCCACCACCAAAAACAATCAAATATGGCTGAACTTCACGGAGCTCATCAATTGTCTGATATACTTGTTCTATACTAAGTTCTTCTGAAAAATCACTTTCTTTATACGCATAACAATGCTGACATCTTAAATTACACTTTCTAGTTATGTCCCACAATATTCTGGTCACGCCATCTGTTCCTATTTCTTCTCTCTGTTTCTTGTTAGCAATGTAAAGTTCTTCATTTCTATATGCAATACCATTATGAACGCAGATAGATCCTTCTTTTTCTAACTTTTCAATATACTTTTGCACATCTTCCCACAAAAATGCTCTCTCAAGACTTCGTTCAGAACCAATAATTTCACAAATTTCTCTACACTCATATTTTCCATACGATAAGTCCAGTATTCTACCTGCCAAATAATTGTTCTGTAATAATCTACTCATACTACTGACCATATTAACACCTCTTTATAATTGTAACTCATCCTAAAGCTGAATCTGTTCATTAGTTGGTTGTTCTGTTCCGTTAATTCTTTCTAATACTGCACTATCCGCGCTTTTTAGAAAATGAATTACTGTTTCCCCTTCGAGTTTCTTTTTCATTTGTTCTAGATCTAAAGCACTACCTAAATATTTGGATGTTCCAGCCGCAAATGATGGCAATATCTCACTATTTGTATTAACATGCAATACGAATCCTTCTGACTTGTCATGATAGCCATCTTTCTTTTTATGTATATCCGATATTGCATTTACAACATTAAACGAAGGATATTTCTCCTTCTCATTTTTTAATAAAACTTCTATTCTTTCTACATCTAACTCAGTGAGCGCACCAAAACCTTGCTCCATATTTTCAAAAGCTTTACCAATTGGAATTATTGGTCTCAGAGTTAATTGAAATCCCAGTTCTGCAATATCAACAAGTTTTTCCTCAAGAATCGGAATGTTCTTTTTAGATACGATAAGAATGAGTTCAACATTAATATCTGTTTTAGATAACAATTTAAGACCTGAAAGAGTTTTTTCAAATTCATTAGCCACATTTAATATATGCAATGTTACAAATAACGTTAAATCCTTATACTTCTTTAGTTTATCGATTGTCTTCTCATTAATTAAACTCGCATTGGTAAAAATACCACACTTAAGCTTTCGCTCGTCCAAATATTCAAGTACATCAAATAACTCATCTCCATAAGTGAATGGTTCTCCTCCATCCAAGCGAAAGTTTCTTGCACCCAATTCAATAAAATTGCTGATAATATGTTTAATTTCGTCTAATGGTAATCTCTTTCTCTCTCCAGGA
>DBKX01000052.1:0-2679 GCA_002297865.1 Lachnoclostridium sp. UBA739 | reverse complement strand
CTACATGTAAAATTGCATATAGTTGTAATAGCTATATCCACTCTCTCTATACGTATCATACTGTTTCCTCCCTTGTAGTAAAATTGAAAACCTATTTTGTACAATAAATCTACTAAATTTGCAACTCTTGCATACAATTGTCGCTCTGTGTTATAATTTACCATAATGTAATTGAATTAAAAGATCCAATTACATATCATTTTTTTAGTACCATTCACATTATACAAAGGAGCATTTACATGTTATACGTACAATTAGACCGCAATAATACACTTTCACTAAGTAAACAAGTATATTTATATATCCGTAAATTAATATTAAATGGGGAACTACGCGGAAACGAAAAACTGCCTTCTAGTCGAGAACTTGCAAGTTCTCTCAATATTTCTAGGAATGTCATTATAAATTCCTATGAACAGCTCTTTGCAGAAGGTTATATATATACCAAATCTGGTTCAGGAAGTTATGTTACAAATGGCGTAACTCTTGATAGACTGCCTACTGAATCTCACCCCATTACTACTGCTATACAAGAAACTTCGGATAATCTAATAAGTTTTAAAACAGGAATTCCTGATTTATCTTGTATTCCAACAAAAAAATGGGGAATGTTATATAAAGAAATATGCTATACGATGGACACTAATAAGCTAGATTACCAAGCAGCTTTAGGCATGTATGAGCTTCGTAAGGAACTATGTTTTCTTCTTTATAAAAATGGAGGTGTTATTTGCTCTCCCGATGATATTATTATAACAACTGGAGCTGCACAAGCTTTTACTTTGCTATGTTCATTAATATCAGAACAAGATTATGCTCTAGTCGAAAATCCCTTGAGTTATGGACTATACAAAACCCTTATTGAGAATAATGTTCGAGTTCAGCCTGTCGAAGTGGATGAACACGGAATGAATCTTCAAGATTTCCCTGCTCCCCCTCCAAAACTCATATTTTTAACTCCAAGTCATCAATTCCCATCAGGTGGGGTATTATCCATAAAAAGACGAACTGACTTAATAAAATATGCACGCCAAAACAACATTTATATAATTGAAGATGATTATGATAGTGAATTTAGATATAATGGCGCACCAATACAATCTATGCAAAGTCTATCCCCTGAAAATGTAATCTATGTAGGTACTTTTTCTAAAACATTGATGCCTAGTTTACGCTTAGGTTACATGATCTTGCCTGAAGTCTTAAAAAAACAACTTCTACTAAAAAAATATATGGCCGACATTCATTGTCCTACAATTGAGCAGCTTACACTAGCCAAATTTATTAGAGATGACTATTACGAACTGCATATCAACAAAATGAGAAATCTATATTTGAAAAAACGAAATCTGCTTGTGAAATGCTTAAAAAACTTATTTCGTGATAATGTCACTATTGCTGGAACAAATGCAGGTTTACACCTTGTCGCTTCTTTTTCGAGAGTAACTTTTGACGATAAATGTATGGCTAAAATTAAAGATAATGGCGTTTTAATAACCCCTGTCAGGACACATTATATTAAAGACGGGGAAGGTACACCAACACCTTATGATAATGCCCTGACATTTGGTTATGGGAATACCAGCTTTGAAGACATTGAGTTAGGTGTGAAATATTTGTATAATGCACTTAAATAACAACATAGATTATATTCGATCTATTCTTTAGCCATTATCGATAACTACTGATACAACCGAGTTTAAGCACTACGAGGTAGATTCAAAAGGTCACATGACTATGCACAAACTTTATTTAGATTCATTTATAGATATGTGCAATGGAGAAATAATTAGTTTGAGCATTGATAAGCATCCAACTGCCCAAAACGTATTAGTTGCCTTAGAGCAAGCAATAGCAGTAACTTCTGACTGCCCTTATTGTAGAACCTTTCATTCAGATCGGGGCTGAGCATATCAGATGAAGGCTTACCCTAATTGCCTAAAAAAGGAACGTATATTTCAAAGTATGTCTTGAAAAGGAAATTGTCACGATAATTCAAATATAGAAAATTTCTTTGGACTACTCAAACAAGAAATCTATAACGGTGTAATCTATTATAGCTATGAAGAAATGAAATCAGAAATAGAACAATACATAAAGTATTACAATGAACAAAGAATAACTAGGATGGATGAGTCCTGTGCAATACAGGCTTATCCTCTTGACTACATAAAAAATAGCGTAGCAGCCATAAAACTGCTAACAAAAACTGGACACCAGAAGAAAAATATGAATTAGTGGCAAAGGTTTTAGCAGATGCTTCTAACTCTGATACAGTACTAAGAGCTGGTATTAGCCGTGGAATGCTATATCAATGGGTTCAAAAATATAAAACAAAGGGGTATAATGGATTAGCAAACACTAAAAGAGGTCGTCTGCCAAAGGAGCCTACTATGAAAAAGAAATAAAACGTATGCTGCTTGATAGAGCTTTTGAAAAGTTTCCATCAGCATCTGGATTGGTAATGCATTCAGATCAAGGTTGGCAATATCAGCAAGCCTATTACAAAAACAGGCTTACTGAACATAGTATCATACTATAATAACCAGAGAATCTAGGCAAAAACAAAATGGATACCTCCTGTGAAATACAAGGAAGCATCCATACGTTCAGCCTAGCTCATAAATATGTGTCCAGGATTCTGGATACATATCACAGCTGTTCTCTCTTTTTTCCGTT
>DBKX01000124.1 GCA_002297865.1 Lachnoclostridium sp. UBA739 | reverse complement strand
AGCCACCTTTATTTGTTTTTGGTTCACTGGCAATGATACTGTCACATTCATCAATTGCATCTGAAAACTCTTTAAACGAATCCGATACTTTAACAGAATCAAACTCATGTCCACACGCTGGACATTTTGCTGTATAGCTTGATAACTTCATTCCGCAAGATGGACAAGTAACACCATTTTGTGCAGATTGCCCTTCAACTTTCTTTCCACATTTCGGACAGTATTGTGCGTTATCCTCTAACTTTTCTCCACAGTCAGAACAAAATGCCATTTTTATTTCCTCCTATGTTCATGTTATTGTATACTATATATTACAAATATAATACATACTAATATTTTATCAGTTAGATGTTATTAATTCAATTCCGACTATAAAGTTCGTCTATAATAATCTAGAGAAAATATCAATTAATGTTCCACAGACCATGCCTTCATAGTGTTCAACACTTTTATAAGTTCCTCCTCTGAGATGATATACGCACCATTGCATATAAATATTTTAGGAAAGGTCCGCTAAACACACCTCTTTCATATGCAAACTGCTAATATCCCTTTAATGTTGTTTCATCTTTTACTTCTATATCTCCGGCTTCCATCGTTTTAAACGTATCACCATGATAAACATTTTCTAACGCCAGAATCATAGTCCGCTGTTTTTCTCCTTGATTCATATAATATCTCATCTGGTCTTTTATATGGTAGTTGAATTAATAAAAGTGAAAATTTCCAAAAGAGAAAAATGAAGCATCATTGCAACAACACTTCATTTTGTTTCAAATTGAACTGGTTGATCAATTCTCAAGCTGATAATGAATCATTAATCTATCATACCTGTTACTTACCAATTCCGTATTCAGTTTTTCCTTTCTTGCTTTCAGCGCTAACAAATCAGATTTTTTACTATATCCCTTTTTATAAGCCTTATTACACTTCTTAATATCCTGATTAATCTCTTTCATTTTATCCTTACAACGCTGTACGGATACAGTTGCTTTCTGATATTGTTTCAATAACTTTTTCACATTAGTACTTATTGCTCTCTTCTGCACTGTTTGTTCTGCAGTAATCATATCAATCTGATTATTACAGTACTTTTCTAAATCTTTGCTATCCGAAATTCTCCCAACTAAATTAGCAGAATACTGCTTGTACATATCAACTTTCCATTCATAATTTTTATACTCAGGCTGCTCCATAAATTTCTTTTCGTACTCTTTTTGACTTTTTATCTCGAAACTTACAGGTAATCTAGATGCAATACAGAAGCTCTTTAGCCTAGTCTCCTCCATAATATCAGCAATTATTTCCTCTCTTTCTTGTTCTAAATCTTCTGTCATAACTCTTAAATCCCATATATTTTGCTGAATCGTTTTGATGACTTCACCTTTTCCATATTCTAACCTTTTCTTCTTATTTTCAATGCTTAGTTCATAAGAATACTGCTCTTTCACTGCCTGATAGTATTTCTTATATGCTTCCATTTCAGTAAGCTGATAATACTTTGATAATAATTCGTTCTCTTTTTTTGATTGTTTGACTTTAATAATGGCATCACCATTTTCTTCATAGAACAGATAATCTTGCATAGATAACCAATTTTCCTGAGTTGACAAAAGCAAATTATCTCGAACACTAGCCTCAAGATTAGCAGGCTCATATGACTTTTCCTTTTCTAAGGCAGTATTATACCTCTCCTTATTAAGCTGATACTGTATCCTTTTTGCTTCAATATCAAGGCTCAATGAAGTATATTCGACAGAATTCTTTTTATACGCTTTTAGCACCTTTGAGCTATCATCTGTTTTGGCATAAACAAAAAACTCCTGTGATATAAAAGACAGCACTAGAATAGCACCTATTAATGTTCTCAATATTCTATTCATATTTTCTCCTATCTTACAGTAAGACTTTCGTCAAATTGTTTCGTCAGTGGTTCAAGGAAGAAGTCAATTACACGACGGCTTCCAATTTTTATCTCAACAGTTCCTTCCATACCCGTCTTTAACGCAACAGAAGGATTTTTCTCTAAGAATGCCTTCGAATCAATTACTATCTTTATCTTATATATTTCTTTTCCATTTTGTAGCACTTGAGAGTCATTTCCTACATAATTTACTCTGCCTTTTAAAAGACCAAACTCCTGATAGTCAAATGTACTAAGCTTTATTTTTACTTCCTGATCCTGTTTTATGTAACCGATATCACTGGTATTGACATTCGCCTCCATGATAAGCTCAGAATTATCTGGTACAATCTCAATCAAAGCAGTTGCCTGTGGTACTACTGCACCGATAGTGTTCACTGCCATTGTTTTAATTACGCCATCACAAGGCGATACAATGGTGGAAGATTTGATTTGCTTCTCATATTGGCTAATACTAATATTTGCTTGCTTAAGCTGAGCCTGCTGTTCCACAATCTGTGACTTGACTTGAGCGTTATACTTTATACCAATCCCCTTCTTTGCTTCTCTTGACTTATAAATCGTATTCTCCTTTTCTGCAATTGCTACATTCTTTGCCTCTATCTGCTCCTTAGTTTCCATAATACTTAATTCTATGTCACTAATAGAATCTCCTATATCAGCTTTATTGTTTTCCACAATTGTTTCTTGTACTGAAATATTTCCTTCTATTTCTTCCAACTGGTTTTCTATTTGCTCAAGGTCCGCTTTTGTTACAATTTCTGCTTCAAATAGAGACTGATATTCTTTCTGCTTTTTCAACAATGATTCTTTCCTGTTGTTCAAAACACGAAGCTGTTCTTCTTGACTTGTCCCTCTTTTTAGTTTTCTTTTTAAATTTGTTCTTTTCTTACAAAGCGACTGAAGCTGCACCTTTAAGACATCAAGACTGCCTTTCTCTTCCTCAATTGAAGCTTGTTGTTCGTCAATTTTCCTATCGAATTCTGACAGTTCGGTTTCTTTCTCCTGCTTAATCGATCTTATATATTCCAATACGTCTCTTTCTTCTTCCGTGCTTTTGGAAGATTGTTTAAAGGTTATATTTTCATCCTTTAGGAGTTTCTTTAACAGCTTTATTTTNNTGTCTTTCGTGGACTGATAATATGCCAACGTATCTTCATTCGTATCTGTATTTAACTCCAGAAGTATCTGTCCTTTATGAACTGTATCCCCTTCTTTGGTGGTAATTGCCTTCACTGTTCCATTCACTTCTGACTGTACCGTCTGCACACCCATAGCAGTAACGATTTTAACTGTTGCAGTAGCATTTTCGTCAATGCGGCTAACACTAGACCAGACAATAAATGCAATCACAACCACAATAATAATCCAGATAATTGTATGCCCTAATGGTGACGCTGGTTTTTCTATAATTTCTAATGCCTCTGGAAGAAAGTCCCTCCTGAGTTTTTCATCTCGCTTTATTTGTCTTCTTTTAAACATACATTTCCCTCACTTTAAATATTTGCCTGCTGCTGTTGCAATAAATGATAATAAAGACCTTTCTTCTCAATCAGTTGTGTCTGTGGTCCATATTCCACTATTTGACCACGATCGACAACCATAATCAAATCTGCATTCTTTAATGTAGATAGCCGATGGGCAATTATTAAAGTCGTTCTGTTTTTACATATCTGATCCAGATTCTTTTGTATTATGCTTTCGGATTCATAATCTAGAGCAGATGTAGCCTCATCAAATATTAGGATTTTGGGATTCGTAAGAAGCGATCTTGCAATCGCAATTCGCTGCTTTTGTCCGCCTGAAAGGCCTGTTCCCTTTTCTCCCACCATTGTGTCATAGCCTTCACTCAATTCACAAATAAAATCATGAGCACCAGCGATTTTCGCAACACGCACAATCTCTTCAATACTTGCAGCTGTATTTTGTAAAGCAATATTTTCTCGAATAGTAGCATTAAACAGGAAATTTTCCTGCAATACCACACCAATTTGACGTCGAAGCCAAGCAGGATCTGTTAGAGCAATATCCATACCATCAATCAAAATCTTACCACTCTCTGGAATATACAATCTCTGTATCAGCTTGGAAATCGTACTTTTTCCAGACCCACTTCGTCCTACTACTCCTACTACTGTATTAGGACGAATGCCAAAACTCATATTTTTAATAACTTCTGCTGCATCCGGACGGTATCTGAATGTAACTTTATCAAAAAAAATATTCCCCTTTAATGCTGGTAATCTTGTGGCGGTTCCTTCCATTGTTGGTTCAGGCTTAGAGTTAAAGATATCTCCTAAACGTTTAATCGAAATGGATGTCTGCTGAAAATCCTGCCACATCTGTACGAGACGTAACACTGGCTGGCTAACCCTTCCAGACAGCATACGAAACGCAACCATTTCACCAACCGATAACTTTCCTTCAATTACAAGTCTTGCACCAAAATATAAGATAGCAAGATCGCAGGTTTGCTGCACAAACTGCGCAACTGCACCAGCACTATTTCCTAGAATACTTGTTTTAAATCCTGCTTTTGTATAATTGGCTAAAAGCCCTTCCCACTTTTTCTGTACATCTGGTTCTACTGCAAATGACTTAATGGTTTGAACTCCTGTAACCGCTTCCACTAGATATGACTGCTGTTCTGCACCTGTATTAAACTTTTCATCAAGTCTTGATTTTAAAATTGGTGTAATAACAGCTGAAATTATAACCAAAACTGGTAATGATGCTAAACATACCCAAGTAAGTTTAACACTATAGAAAAACATAATAATGATGTATACAATAATGAATAAAGTATCTAACAATGTTGTCATTGGAACACCAGTTAAAAATCTTCGTATATTTTCTAATTCACGGACTCTGGCAATCGTATCTCCGACTCTTCTAGACTCAAAATATCTAAGCGGCAATTTAAATAAGTGATGAAATAAACGGCAGCTTAAAATCACATCAATTCGGTTTGTAGTATGAGTAAACACATAGTTTCTAGCAATTGATAATATCATTTCAAATATATTTATTAACAATAGCCCCAGTGCAAGCACATCTAACGTTGAAAGACTATTATGTGTTAATACTTTATCAATTACTGACTGTGTAATCAGTGGTGAAAAAATCATGAGTATTTGCATCATCAGTGCTGCTGCAAGTACTTCAATAAATGGCCTTTTATATTTTAATATAGAAGGAATAAACCACTTTAAACCGAATTTTAAATCCCTGGTCCCTATGTCTCTCGGTATCACTAGAATCGTTTCTCCATCCCAAATATTATTAAAATCCTCCATTCCAATTACTTTAGGACTTCTCTCATACGCTTCCAGCATAAGCACTTTATTCTCATCTGCTTTTGCTACCACACCATATTCACCCGTTTTCAGCTTTACAATAGCTGGTAGTGTTAATCTATGTAAACTTCCTTTTTTTCCGTTTATCACTTTCACTTTTAATTTTAAATTCTTTGCCCCTCGAAGTAAATCATCTGTCATGTATTTCTTCCCTTGCATTGCCATGTTATGTCTTAACTGCATCTCGTCTGCAGGAATCCCATAATAATTTGCCACAAGCACAAGACTATGTAATCCAGAATCTAGCTCTCTTTTCGTTGTTTCCATTCTAATTCCCCAATCTTAAAGTATTCCATTACTAATTATAAAGTAAAACTTTTCAAAGGTAAATCATGTTATCTCTATTAGATAAGGAGACTGCACATTTCTATGCAGCCTCCTTAAAGTTATTGGATGAACTCTATTACTTGGTCCACATTTCTGTAATATTTGCAGTAGTATCTATGTTTTCTTCTATTGGTGAAACAATCATTGCGTCATCCGTTTCAAAGCTTGCCATGGATTGAACAAGGGACTCAACTTCTACAAATGTTTCAGCATTGCCAATTCCAAGTTCTTTTTCTTTGTCCATGATGAATGATAAATCTTTTACTGCCATCTCATCACCACTTGCTAAATCCAATCCATTGATATCATCACTTGTAAATGTTACTCCATTGGCAAACTGGAATTGCTCGATCTGATATCTAGTACCACTATAATAGCTGGAGATAGTAACTTTATCCTCTAAGTCACCATATCCGATGATTAAATCTGCATTATTTCTCTTTAAGAAAGTATTGCTTGAGTCAATTCCTTCACCGAATTGGATTGTATCAATATTGCCTTTCGTTGTATCATCGTCATAAATGATGTCCTGTCCGTCATGTAAACTGATTACATAAGTATCATTTCCTGCATTTCCACGAAGAGTATCATTTCCTGCTCCACCTATTAAAATATCATTTCCTGCTCCACCATAAATAGTGTCGTTTCCAGATTCTCCGGCTAAGATATCATCTCCGTTTCCACCTTCCATATAATCATCACCAGTGCCGCCACTTATAGTATCATTGCCGTTTTCACCGTAGAGTTTGTCATTGTCGCTGCCACCTGATAATGTATCGTTTCCTTCTCCGCCGTAAAGAACATCTTCTCCTTCGTCTCCATACAATGTATCATTTCCACCATATCCATAGA
>DBKX01000302.1:7241-10816 GCA_002297865.1 Lachnoclostridium sp. UBA739 | reverse complement strand
GCTTAGCCGGTGGTACTGATTTTAGGTAGTGGAAAAACTAGAAATTATAAAAAATGTAAATTCATAATAATAAAAAGAGACTATACATAATAAATAATGTATTATTGGGAATGCAAATAGATAAATTCAAAATACATAACGTAAATCAGGAAATATATTATCATGTAAGGATTTTGATAAAAAATATATAAAAAGGGATATATAAGAAAAAATAGAAAGGAATAAAATAGAAATGATAAACATATAACATATTATATATAATAAATCCCCTATATAAAAACAGATATTAGAAAGCATCTAAAATGTAATAAAATTGCCATATAGCTGATGAATAAAGGGATACAGCCGTTAGCATGACTAATTATATGGAGTTATCTCTTTTGTAAAGATTAGAATAGCAAGATATAATTCAGTGAAAAAAATAATGTGTAGAGGGTTGATGTACATATAGTTATTTGATAGAATAAGGCTAAGCAAAGTTAGTACAATTTTCTTAACGTATTTATAAATTAGAGGGTGGTTTTACATGGGGACTAGAATTGTCGATCAAGGTGGAAGAAGAAAAAAGAAACTAGGTGATTTACTGGTCTCAAGCGGTTCTATTTCGGAAGAACAGCTGTTAACAGCACTTGATAACCAGAAGGTGACGGGTAAAAAACTTGGTGAGAGTTTAATAGATTTAGGATATATCACAGATTTAGATATAGCAGAAGCATTACATAGACAGCTCGGTGTGGACATGGTAAGGCTACAGGATATTGCAATTCCAGATGAAGTTCTTCAACTGGTGAAAGAATCTGTATTGCGAAAATACAACGTAATACCATTTGAGTTTAGCATGCTTAATATGAATGAACTTCGAGTAGCAATGTCTGACCCGGTGGATATTTATGCAATAGATGATTTAGGGTTTTTAACCAATATGCAGATTGAACCTGTTGTAACGACTCCATCTGATATCAGTCAGGCATTGGATAAGTATTATGGCAATAAGGAAGCAATGCAGGCAGCCGAAAAATTTGCCAAAGAACAGGAAGAACGCAAGGGTAATATTAAGAAGGAAGAAACGATTAATCTAGAGGACGAGATTAATAATGCGCCGATTGTCCAGTTAGTGAATAAAATTATTGAACAAGCTGTTAGGCAGAGAGCCAGTGACATTCATATTGAACCGATGGAAAATCAGGTTAGAATTCGCTACCGAGTAGATGGGGTTTTAAAGACGGTGATGAATTATGGCAATGAATTGCTTTCTGCAATCATAACACGTATTAAAATTGTAGGCGGGATGGATATTTCGGAAAAAAGAAAGCCTCAAGATGGACGTATTACAAGTGTAGTTGACCGTAATGAATATGATATTCGTGTATCTGTTTTACCAACTGTCTATGGTGAAAAAGTGGTAATGCGTCTTACGTCAAAACAGGGATTAACAAGAGATAAAAGGGAATTAGGATTTAATGAAGAGGAACTAGAAGCGTTTGATAAAATTTTAAGACATCCTCACGGAATTATTCTGGTAACAGGTCCAACAGGAAGTGGTAAGTCTACCACTTTATATACAGCACTTAGTGAATTAAATATTGATGGAGTAAACATAGTAACAGTAGAAGATCCAGTGGAAGCCAATATAGATGGTATTAATCAGGTTCAAGTGAATAACAAGGCAGATATGACATTTGCCAATGCTTTGCGCTCCATATTACGTCAGGACCCAGATATTATCATGATTGGGGAAATTCGTGATGCAGAAACAGCAGAAATTGCGGTAAAAGCATCTATTACAGGACATTTAGTGGTAAGTACATTACATACCAATAGTGCATCAAGTACCATAACTCGTCTAGAAGATATGGGAATTGAACCTTATCTAATATCCGATTCTGTAATCGGAGTTATTGCACAACGACTTGTACGAAGACTTTGTCCAAAATGTAAGACAATACGAACTGCAACAAGTGCAGAAAAGGATTTACTGGAGTATCCAAGGGATATGCCTTTGGAGGTCTATGAACCATGCGGCTGCCAACAATGTAACAATACTGGTTATATGGGAAGAATCGGTGTATATGAAATCATGACAATAACGCAATCTTTAAAGGATGTTATTAGTAAAAAAGGAAATGCTGATGACATAAAGAAAGTAGCATTGCAAGAGGGAATGCATACGCTAAAGATGTCAGCATCAAAATTTGTTATTGATGGAACAACATCAATTTCAGAAATGCAGAGAATTGCATACGAACAATAAAGCGACAACATGAGAGGGATTTAGATGATTACAATTAATGACTTACTAGCGATTTCAAAAGACAACGGAGCATCAGATTTACATATTACAGTTGGAGTTCCTCCAAAATGCAGGGTAAATGGTAAACTCAGAAGTATTGATTTGCCCAAATTAACACCAAGTGATACAGAGGCAATTATCATGCCGTTGTTAGAAGAATTCCAGAAGAAAGCCTTAGAGGAATATGGGGAAGTGGATTTCGCATATTCTATACCAGACTTAGGAAGGTATCGTGTAAATGTATTCAAACAGAGAGGTTCACTTGCTTGTGTAATTCGTTTAGTGGGTATGTCAATTCCAGAACCCCAGACACTGGGTATTACACCAGCAATGCTTGAATTGACCAATAAAAAACGAGGACTTGTGCTTGTAACGGGACCAACTGGAAGTGGTAAATCTACTACACTAGCATCATTAATTGATCAAATAAATCGAACTTATACTTCACATATTATTACATTGGAAGATCCAATAGAATATTTGCATTCGCATAATAAGTCGATTGTAAACCAGAGGGAAGTTGGCCTGGATACGAGCTCATATTCTCACGCACTGCGTTCTGCGTTGCGTGAAGACCCAGATGTTATTCTTGTTGGAGAGATGAGAGATCTAGAAACCATATCAACTGCCATAACAGCGGCTGAGACGGGGCATCTTGTATTCTCTACCTTACATACAATAGGTGCAGCGGCAACCATTGATCGTGCCATTGATGTATTCCCACCGAATCAGCAGCAGCAGATACGTATTCAGCTGGCAACTGTAATAGAGGCTGTTATCAGTCAGGCGTTAATTCCAGTTACTGGAGGCCGAGGACGTGTAGCGGCATTTGAAGTAATGTTAGGTACGCCGGCTATTAAGAATCTGATTCGAGAGGGAAAAACATTTCAGATTCCTAATATGATGCAGACGTCTAAAAAAATGGGTATGCAGACATTAGATGATGCGATTTATGATTTGTATCTAAGTGGAAAGATAAGTGCAGAACATGCATTAAACTATTCCCAAGATCCAATTGCTTTAGAAAAACGATTATATTAGAGACTTAGGGGGGACAGGTTATGCCAGTTTTTGATTATGAAGCCATTGAACAGAATGGAAAATCTAAAAAAGGAAACCTCGAAGCAAATGATGTGGAAGCGGTCATGAGTGCACTGAAGGCACAGGGGCTTACGCCAATCAGTGTATCAAAGCAGACCATGTTAACAAAAGATATTGATATATCAATCGGAAAACGTGTTTCTTCAAAGGATTTAGCCATTTTCTGCCGCCAGTTCAGCAGTAT
>DBKX01000302.1:7015-7225 GCA_002297865.1 Lachnoclostridium sp. UBA739 | reverse complement strand
GGTGTTACGATTATCAGTGCTTTGGAAATGCTCTATGAGCAGAGTGAAAACAAATATATGGCAACTGCCATACGTGATGTTCAGACTGCAGTAGAAAAGGGGGATAGCCTTGCAGATGGTATGCGAACGCAGCCTAAGGTTTTTCCTGAGATTCTTGTAAATATGGTGGAAGCAGGTGAGGCCTCAGGAAGCTTAGATGTAGCGCTTGAC
>DBKX01000302.1:4551-6986 GCA_002297865.1 Lachnoclostridium sp. UBA739 | reverse complement strand
GATTCGCTAAAATCTACGGTAAAGAATGCAATGCTTTATCCAATTATGGTAATCATAGTATCCATTGTAGTAGTCATTATTATGATGGTAAAGGTTGTTCCAAGTTTTATGGATATGTTTGAGGAAGTAGACGGAGAATTACCTGCAATTACAAAGATGGTAATTGGAATCAGTAATTTTATAGTACATAATGGTTTGATTATTGGATTGTTTATTGTGTTGTTAATCGTGTTATTTTCCTTATATAAGAGTTCTGATAAAGGAAGATATCAGCTTAGTGCATTTGCTTTAAAGGTTCCTTTGTTTGGAAAGCTGGTTCGAAAGTCGGCATCGGCTACGTTTACTCGAACATTAAGTACCTTGCTTGCATCTGGTATCTCTTTAATTGATGCAGTAGAGATTACTTCAAGAGTTGTGGACAATGAAGTGTTTAAAGAAGCATTAATACAGGCAAAGGATGAAGTAGAACGAGGTGTTGCATTATCAGAACCATTAGAGGCTTGTGGACAGTTTCCTCCGATGGTATACCGTATGATTCGTATCGGGGAAGAAACTGGTAATATGGAAAGCATGCTCGATAAGGTTGCCGATTTTTATGAAGAAGATGTGGAGAATGCCACTAAGGCGCTGACAACAATTATGGAGCCAATCATTATTATCATATTGGCGGTAATGGTAGGAACGATTATGTTAGCTGTTATGTCACCAATGTTTGCACTTTATAATTCCATTAGTAATTCTGTCTGATCATAATCGGAAAATCATTTCGATTAATTTAGGGCGTAAGCGCTATTTTAATAAATTATGAAAAAAGGAGTAATGTGTAATGAGAGAAGAAGCAAAAAACACAAAGAAACTTGATAACAAAGGTTTCTCCCTGATTGAGTTAATCATTGTTATCGCTATTATGGCAATTCTTATCGGAATTGTTGGTACTCAGGTTGTACCTTATATTGAGAAATCAAAACAGGCAAAAGATCAGCAGGTATTAAGTGGACTATTAACATCAGCTACAACAGCATTTGCATCTAATGCGGAACTTGCTGATAAAGCTGAAATAACATTTAATGTTGGTGATGATCTAAAAGATGCTAATAAGAAAATTTCTGATGAATTTTATGAATTAGCAGGACTTAAAGCAACTGATAAAGAAACAACAAAAGATGCACTTATGAAGAAACTTACATCAAAAGCGTCTAAGGATATTACATCTATTACTATAGCTAGAAGTGATGAAGGCGTTGTTACAGTTACAACTACAGTTAAAACAGGTTCTAAGTATGCAAGTGTATTTGATGTGTTGTCATCAACCTGAATGGGAAAAGTAGATTAAACATATCCCACAGCAGACCCCAAAGTGTCTGCTGTGTTTGAAAGGACATAAAATGGAAGCTCTACTCTATACAATTATTTTACTATATGGCATGATTTTTGGAAGTTTTCTAAATGTATGTATTTATCGTATCCCAAACAAAGAAAACATTGTATCCCGTTCCCATTGTATGCACTGTGGGTATCATCTTACATGGTACGATTTAGTTCCTGTTTTTAGTTACGTATTTCTAAAAGGAAAATGCAGAAAATGTGGAATTAAGATATCCATTCAGTATCCATTGGCAGAACTTTTCAATGGAGTGTTATGGTTTGCAATTTTTTATTGTTACGGATTTCAACTAAAAAGTGTTTTATATTGTGTACTGATTTCTATTTTAATCGTTATTAGCGTAATTGATTTTAGAACGTATGAGATACCACCTTGTTTGAATGTCTGTATAGGCATCTTAGGTATCATTCAGATGATAGCCGATAGAGATAACTGGTTAAATTACGTAATTGGTTTTTTTAGTATAAGCGGATTTTTACTGATACTGTATTATGTATCAAAAGGCAGAGCTATTGGTGGTGGCGATGTAAAACTTATGGCAGTTTCAGGTCTGCTTTTAGGTTGGGAACTGACCTTATTGGCTTTTGTCGTTGGATGTCTGCTTGGATCTGTTATCCACAGTATACGAATGAAATTATCAGATGAAGGAAATGTTCTTGCTATGGGTCCATATTTGGCAGGAGGCATTTTGTGCGCTCTTTTTTGGGGCAGACAATTTATTCATTGGTACTTGACTATCTGCTTAGCATAATTCTTTTGTTACGGAGCATTGATTTAGTCAGGGTTGCGTAATGAAAGAATTATGTTATTTATAATCATAATCTATTGAAGGAGGAAATAACGTGGCAAAAAAAGTATTATGTATTGAAGTAGGATTAAGGTATACTCGCATTTGTGAGATGATGGGCTATAAAGCGACTCCTGTTGTTTACAAATGCATTACATTCCAAACTCCACAAGATACATTTGAGGATGGTTATATAAGGGACAAAAAAACCTTGGGAAGTGCGATCAGAAAGCAGCTTGCAGAACACAAGATAAAGACTACGGG
>DBKX01000302.1:248-4529 GCA_002297865.1 Lachnoclostridium sp. UBA739 | reverse complement strand
GTGAACTCTACCAAAATTGCCAATCGTGAAGTGTCGATTCCATATGTTAAGGAGAATAAAATTAAGTCGATTGTGGAATTACAGGCAAAAGACCATTTTCCAATTGATATTTCAGAATATAATGTTTCCTATTACATATTAAGTAAAGGGGAAAAAGTTAAGGATCAGGAGAGAAAAATCAAACTGCTTTTATTGGCAGCTCCAAATAACCTGATTCAAAGCTATCACAATCTTGCATCAGCAGCAGGACTTCAGGCAGAAGCAATTGATTATATTGGAAACAGTTTTTATCAGGTGGCAAAACGTCAGTTAAATCAAGGTGTTAATATATCAGTACACATTAACGACAATACTTCTTTAGTAAACATTATTGAAAACGAGAATTTGCTGTTACAAAGAATTATTCCTTATGGTGCCAGTGATATAATTGATAAGGTTCGTATAAATGAAGTATTTCATGCAGATTCTGACGAAGAAGCAATTCGGTTATTACAAAAGGATAAGCTCATCCACTTCCAGTTTGAACCTCAAAAAGAAGAAGACATTACCTATATGAGTGCATCGGAAGCATATGATCAGGTAAAACGAGAACTGAGAGCAAAAGAAAACGTAACAGAGTCACTCAGATTCTTAATCAATAATATTATTCGAGTTTTGGATTACTTTATTGCTAAAAATGCAGACAAGAAAATAGGTTATGTGTATGTAAGTGGTATAGGTTCTAAATTCCAAGGCATTATTCAGCTTCTAAAGAATGAGCTGGGATTTGAAACAAAAAGAATTGATAATGTATATGTTGCAAGTTTTTCCAATAAAATAGCAATTAACAAAGCAGATCAGGCAGATTATATTGCTTGTATTGGTGCAGGAATTGCACCAGTTAATTTTGGGGTAAAACAAAGAGGAGTCTTAAGCGGAAAAAAGACGGATATTAAATCATGGAAGAATGCATGTGCATTTGTAGCCGTACTCTCAGTGGTATTTGTCGGAACTATGTTTTTTGTTAAAATGCAAGCTGTTAGCAAACAAAATTCCTTGAAGAGCGATATTAATGTTCTGCAAGGCGTTGAAACTATTTACAATAATTTTAACGAAACGAAGTCAAAATATGATAACTTGAATCGTATGCATGAAATGACACAAAGCAAAGTGGATAGTCTGGATACGATTTTGAAAGATTTAGAGAATNNNAAGAAATTAAGTGTTACGAGTTTAGATATTAATCAGGATTCTATAACCGTTGATGTGGAAGGCTCTGGACCATTAGCTATTTCGAAACTGCTCATTAATTTAAGAGATATTCCTTATTTAACAAACTTTACTGTTGATAGTTATACCAGTTCTTCTAGTGAAGGAAGTTCTGGTGTTCCAACTGTAACATTTAAGGTTACTGCGGATTTTAGTGGTACGGATGTAGATGCGGATTTTGATGCCACTACAGAGGATGTCAATAATGCCAAAGCAAGTGAAAAAGGAAATGAATAGGAGGGGCCAGAATGAAAAAAGAATTGTTGTCAGAGAGGGATTTAAAAGCGCTGCTTGGTTTGGCGATGATTGTTGTGGCTGCGTTTGCTTATTTCATAGGATTTAAAGTATTTTTAGAGAGTGCAGCTGTAATAAAAAATGAGAATGTACAGCTAGAAACGCGTTTAGCGGATTTAAGGCAGAAGGATGCCAATAAGCAGAATGTAATGGATCAGACAGAGGATTATAAAAAAAAGATTGATGGGCTTGTTATGAAATATCCAAGCAAAGTGACACCAGAGAAGGTGTTTTACGATATGTGTGAATTAGATGTTAAGCTGGGAAAAGCCAATTATTCATCCGTAGTCGCAGAAATGAATGGTTTGTTTTATCCTGAGGGAAGTGGGGATGGAACTACAGAGAGTACAGATGAGGCTCAGAACAACCAAACAACAGATACAACCGAGAATACAAATGTTTCTGAGAATACAACAGAACATGGATTCACTTCAGATGGTGTTGTCACGGTTTATAAAACTCAGGTTACGTCACAAATTAAAAATTTGTCCTATTCAGGACTTAAAACTATGATTAAAGCTGTCAAAGACTACGATGGCAGAATGACAATGGATTCCATGAATTTGAAGTTTTCAAAAGAGAGTGGTTTGCTAGAAGGATCAATTGTTTATGAGCTTTATGCATTAGAAGGCAGTCCGAAAGAATATGCAGAACCAGATATCAGAATGCAGTCGGGTGTAAATAATATTTTTGGAACATTTGATGCGAAGTAGAAAAAGTGAGAGGCGGATCGCATGAAAAAGAGGAAAAGAATGAATGATGATGGATTTTCCATTGTAGAAGCGATGGTAGCAATCGTTATCTTGAGCATTATTTTTATTCCCGTTACGAATAGCTTTATATCGTCCATAAAGGCTAGTCAGGAAACAAAAATCATGCAAGAGGCAACATCTGCTGCGCAAGCAGTAATGGAAGAATGTAAAAGCAAAAACTTTCAGGAGTTAGCAAAGCTTTATACGGTAACGGAAGGCGATGCAGATACAGATACCTGGAGGATTCTTAAAATGGAAAAAGAAATACGTAAAGAGGTAAACAAATGCTGTGATTTCCAAGTAAATGTGGCTATATCGAAAACTTCTACCGATGCTGCTACAGCGGGTATGGATACAGTGAATGGTGTTCCGATGCCTAAGATTTACTCTTTGGAATCTGCCTCTAGTTATCAGGTGAAAGTGGATGAAACACCAGACTGGGTAATCGAGAAGCTTGCAAGAGCAACTAGTAAAACAGAAGCTGCAGTAAAAGCTTCCATAACTAAAAAGATAAAGATTGCACTTGATTCTGATACGTTAACAGAAAATACAATCATTTCAGGAGAAGTGGAGTATCGCTATCTAGGGCATACACAGTCTGGAGAAACGTTTCAAACTACGTTATCTACGAAACTGAAAAATCTCTATTTATTCTATGTCGCAGATTATGATGGACAGAAGGATGCCATAGAAATAGATAACACAAAGCTTATACCTGGAAATTTTTATATTATAGGCAATGGAGCAAATCCATCCATCCATAATTTTGAATTGGAACAGGAGAGCTGTACGGATAGGTTTGGAGGATTAAAAGTTGTCACAAATGTAAAAGTAAATGGAACGGCTACAACATACAATGTTTCACCAGATACAGATTTTGTTCAGGATAATAGTCCAAGAACAAGAAGATATGAGATAAAGGTTGATATCAAAAAGAAAAACAGCGGTAAGTTGTATAGCAGCATGATTTCAACAAGGGGGGAATAATTGTATGAGGGTAAAGTTTAAACAGTTTGGCAACAGAGGTTCCAGTTTGATTATGGTAGTAATTGGGGCAGCTTTTTTAGGAATTATAGGAGCCTTGATCTTGTCTATTACATACGCAAATATTAACTTAAAAACAGCCAATAACCATTCTAAAAAGAATTTCTATACAGAAGAAGTTGCTGTCAACGAAATAACAGCAAAGCTAGAAGAGTATTCTGCATTAAGCATGACAAAAGCCTATACTTGGCTCGTAAAGAATTATCCAGCAGAAAGTGTAGAGATCAATAAGTGTTATGATGAATATAAGAAGCGTTACATGATAGCGTTATCTCAAATGCTTCACGGAACACCAGGTGAAGAAACAGATATTGCAACAAAATATGACATTAATAAGATAAAAGATGGGATTGCTTCCTTTAAACAAGAGGCAAGCGAACCGACCAGAGTAATTGTGAGTGTTTACAACCAGGCAGGAACAACAGCAGGTGATATCGAACATTCAAAAGATACAGACGGGAACAATACGTATGATTCCTTAACCATAAAGAATTTATCCATTACTTATACAGAAGCCAATGGTTATGAAACAAATATTGTTACGGATATTATAATGGATTTTCCAATTCCAGGTGGCGTGGATACAGCATTTGCTAAGTTTGCATTAATCTCAGACCAGTTAATTGACTGCACTTCTGCTGTAAGTGTAACGGGTGGCGTTTATGCAGGAGAAACAAAAGCGAAAGCCTCTGGGGCAGGAGATAAGGTAAATCCTGATGTTGGTGGTATTCTTGTACAGAATACAAGTGGAAATTTGTCCATACACGGTAACGGAAATATGGTAGCGACACGAGGAAATATCACAGCTTATTCCTATGGAAAACTATCCATTGATAATGCAAAAGTCTGGGCTAAAAACATAAGAACCTGTGGGAATGGTGACCCTGTCAATTTTACTCCAAGGATTGACTTAGATGCCGTTACTAAAGTGCAGGATGACTTG
>DBKX01000302.1:0-207 GCA_002297865.1 Lachnoclostridium sp. UBA739 | reverse complement strand
TGCACTTAAGAATTCTTATTATGGATTTTCTTATAAAAGTAAATCTGGATTAAGTGGCAAAACAACGTCTGATACAAGTAGTGCCATTACCATCAATGCAAAAGATGTTGGCTTAGATATGACGGGACTTAAAAATCTTGTATTGTTTGGCAGAGCATTTGTAAGCAGCAGTGATACTGGTGATTCTGCTCCAGCAGCTTCCATGTC
>DBKX01000303.1:4764-4984 GCA_002297865.1 Lachnoclostridium sp. UBA739 | reverse complement strand
CAGGCAATGTTTCTGGAGGTTTTATTTATAACCTGTTAGGAGCACCAATTATATTCTTATCCAACGGGATATCTTTTTTGTTATCAGGATTTTTAAACTTAAAGATTAAATATACTGAAAAACATAGTGAGAGACACGATGAAAATATGCTGAAAGAAATGAAAGAGGGGGTGCAATATATAAAGGGAGAAAAAGGATTAATCTGTCTCTTATTAATGGG
>DBKX01000303.1:0-4745 GCA_002297865.1 Lachnoclostridium sp. UBA739 | reverse complement strand
ATGCCGCATTAAATTTCTTTTCTTATATGGCAATTATTCTTGTGCTGCCGCTGTTTGAAATCAGGGCAGATTTAGGTTCTACAAGATATGGAGTTGCAATGGGATGCTTTATGGCAGGAGCTATGGCAGGTTATGTAATGATTGCAATTGCAAGAATATCAAACAAAAACAGATTAAAACTTATTTTCTTTTCTAATGTTTTAACAAATATATGTTTTATTATAGCGGTCAATTGCAGAATGTACTGCTTAATGTTAATCCTTCTATTCATAGGGGGAATATTTAATTCAGTATTGAATACAATTATTTCATCTATCATACAAATAGCTTCACCAAGTGATATGAGAGGAAAAGTACTTTCACTGAAAAATATGACAATACAAGGACTGACACCAATTGCCATGGGCATTGGGGGAGTCTTGGGTGATATATTTAATATACAAGCGGTTATTAGCTGCAGTTTTGGTGCTGCACTAATCGTTGTAACACTATTTTTGGCATATAAGCCATTAAGAGAATTTGTACATATGGATTTTGATACAGACTGAGCCAGTAATATTTATATAGATAAAGCTGTATGTTCGCCAACCAAGAAAGATTTTAAGGATGTTCTAAAAGTAAAAGGTAGAATAAATGCATCCGTATTAATTGGTGAAATTGATATAAAATGGTTACTAAATAGGAGTGGACCAAAACAAACGGAATCCACTCCTGATAGTATATCTTAGTTCCAACCTTTCTAACAGTCCCTTATTCTTTAATACCTTAATAGGTTTGATGTTTTCATAAATCTCATTGACATTTCCTTACTTTCTAAGTTTGTAAAGCAGGGAAATATTATTGATGGGACTGTAACATTGGACAGCAGCAAGTCAATGTTGTATCCTAAAGTGAAGAAAATGATGAAATCTTATTAAAAATGTTTAATAAAAGAGATAAATCAAGTATTAAAGTTTTTGTTTTAAACACAGATAGTCCCTTCCTGTATACTTTTACTCCATCAGGAGAACACTAACCTCAAACAACACAAGGAGGTGATTCCATGAACCTAGACCAAACACGAGTAGCCAATCGCTTAATCCACGAAAAGTCACCCTACCTTCTTCAACACGCCTACAACCCAGTAGACTGGTATACCTGGTGCGACGAAGCCTTTGCAAAAGCACAGAAGGAGAACAAGCCCATCTTTTTAAGCATTGGCTATTCCTAGGTTAGCACACTGCATGTCATTGGTGAGGGGAGTAATGGTTTATCTACATAAAAAGCCAGTAAAATCAACGTTTGTCGCGACTGGATGCCGTGACAGTATAAAACGTAAAAGGTGAGTTGAGGGGTGTAAGAACCTGTGTCTATCCTTATGTTGGGAAACATTATGGAGTAAATAGATATCCGCTGCTATAAAATCAACAATATCAGGATTCATTGAGGAGTTTCTTCTATTGGAATCAGTGTAGGGTAATTTTGATATGATAGTGTGAGTGGCGACCGATAACCTTTAAACAACAGTCATGGTGGTAGTTTGGTGCTCTAGGGAGCAGGTAAGCATTAGTATAGGAGACATAAAGGACAAGCTAGTTATGGTAAAACTAATGTGGTGAAAATCAGTATTAATAGAAGTGTGTAATGGCCGACGAGCTCAGTTAAACGGTGATATTTTGATAATACCTTACTTATGATTTCAACATTTTTTTGTTGGAACATAGGTAAGGTATTTATGATTGTTCCTTGGAGTCTAGTTACCAGTGATATTATAGCAGATAGTTAATTAAGTTAATATGTGATTCGAAAATATCATCTAGACATGATATAGAATTAAAGTAAATATCGAAAATGGTTTTATTCGTGAGTGCAGGCTCCGTAAAATTGTATTGTTGTGCTAAAATATTATGGATATCAGAAAGATAAGTGTCTAATATATCCTTTGTCATTATGTATTGAACTTTTGATGCGTCTATTTCATTAAGTATATCTCGAAAAGCTAGATTATTGTATATAGGTTCCTTTCGGTCTACTTTTTGTCTATTAAAGTGTGTCTCAAATTCAATATTTAATGGATCGGTAATGTTTTTAACTCTAGTAGCGTAATTGGCGTTTAAATTCTGAATTATTGATACAATATGATCTATCTCAGAATAATTAATTTGATAGTATGTACAAAGTAATTTAGCTAATTTATTAGGTTCACTTACAAAAGTAGACTCAATGCCATAACCATTTTGAAAATAAATATGCTTATTATTGGTTTCTTTGGTCCTAATATAGCCTAAATGATTATGTTCAACATCAGATTGACGACTAATAGGAATACAATCTGTATCCCTTAATATAATCCATTCACATGTATCGGAAACAATATCCCTTAAAGCCCTAGAGTAAACAAGTAATTTATTGTTAAGAGTATCAATGCCATCCATTTTGTCAATATACACACTTTGGATATTAGTGTCTGAAAATTGTTCGTAGATTGGTATCATATGGTCGAAAAATTCTTTGTCTGTTTTGCCTTCCAATAACAATAATTTATTAGCATAACGTAATGAATCTACGTTATTCAGAACTCCGACTAAATTTTCAAGCACTATTCCCTTACAACCATGTGGTAATGAGCTTACTGTGCCACCATTTTTGATGTTTTCGCTTATGAACCTAATTTCATTTTCATCTATATCAGATAAAAAACGTTCATTATGGGTTATTACAAAAAGCTGGCTATTATTTATAGTTCTTAATTCAGTAAGTAGTCTTTTTTGTAATTGGACATGTATATGCGAGTCAGGTTCATCAATGAGTAAGATGTTTATTCCGGAGTCTAAGTATTCTAAAGAAGAAAAAATTTCTGCAATTTGCAAAAAACCACTTCCTTGAGATAGAATGTCGGTATTGTTGACATTTAAACGTATATAGGTTCTATTTTCTCTATCGACTTCATTAAATACATAGCTTTGTTGCATAACATTTGATATATGCTCTTGTACTTTCTCCATGTGTGTTGTTGATTTTGTAATTTTATTTCGTAAAACTTCATAGCCTTTCCCTTTTGACATTTTTTCTAGAACTTGTGGACGATACATATATGGCTCTTTTACAATTATATTAGCTATGGGTCTTGATTCATTTATTATAATTATATTTGAAAGATTAAATTGATGCATTTGTTCCACTTTGCTCGAAAAATTCTTAAATTGTGTAGCATCTTTATACTCAATTTGGTAGTAGGCATCATCAATTGAAGCGACTTTACAGATATTAAAGCCCAATTCAAAAACATCATTATCTAATTTAATAGAAAGAGTAATAGAACAGGTTGTACGATTTAAATCACAATTCGTTGGGAATATAGCACTGTCAGTGTAAGATCTGAGAAATTCCATATCAGAGAAAGTAATATTTTTGGCTGTGGAATAGAACCCTTTTTTATTTTTTTTCGTATTCCAATCATAGCACATCTTCCAAAGATGTATTGCTTCAAAGATTGAGGTTTTACCAATATTATTTTTGCCAATAAGAACATTAAAACGTTCATTACAGTTTAGCGTTAAATCGGAAATACTTTTGAAATTTTGAATATGTATATTTTGAATCATATCTACACTCCTATTAAATAACTTATGTGAAAATATAAATAAAAAATGAATATTTATCATAAATTATTTTAATACCTAACAATCTAAAAGACAAGAATTATTGATGATAAAAGGATATATTGTAAAATTATAGAGGAAAATATGAGTGGTGAAGAGCATAAATTCGTGTCTATGCTCTTCATTTTTTATATAGATAGTAGAATAAGTTTTTTGTGTTTCAGTTCGAGTTGTTTGAAAGGTACATTTAAAGGCGTTTCTCCATAATTTCTGTATGATTATAGGCAGTTTCACGATCAAGTAGGCTGACTTCTTTCAGTTTCATTGATTTAATGATTCTTTCGTAGTAATCTCCACAATTAACAATCTCCTCATCGGTGCATACAAAGCCAAAAGAGCAAGAATGAAGTCGATTAGATTTAACAGCGTCTAAAATACCAAGTTCGTTCTCTCGCAGTTCCATTTCAAGGAATACGCCATCGTCAAGAGCGTTAATGGTAACATTTTGACCGATAGATACATAATCAGAATGATTTAAGTAAACTCGTACTTCTTGATTGATTGCAGATTCCCACACTTTCTTCGGTACAATCTCTCTAAATTTTCTACCCTTACGGTCGGTAAGCATTTTACTCCACTGATAATTGTTAATTTTAGCTCTAATCTTGTGGCCATCTAATTCTCTAATTTCAAAATCTAGTGTTGATTTTTCTAACATAAATAACTCCTTTACAAGTATATAGTTTTACGAAAAATAAATGATTTGGGTCCGCGTGTGTGAACAGACCTCCCCTCGTCGCGGTCATTTACCAGCTATTTTTTTCTGAAAAAATGGGCGGGATACTTTGAGGAACTTTATTTGAAAATAATGGTATGAAATGATATACTGATAAAAAATAGTATTATAGGAGAATTATGATGAATTGTATCGGAATAAGAGTTTTACCCAAAGTTGTATATTTTACAGTGATTGAATATCAAGATAACAATGTCTCCATTTTGACTGTTGATAAATTAGTTGCACCAGCTTCTCTTGAGATGCCAGATAAATTAAGCTATATTCGAACCACAATGTTCTCGGTTATTAATGAATATAATGTCTCTAATGCTTGGATGAGAAGAATGGAAGATAACTCTCAAAATATAAATATTGATCGAGCCTAT
>DBKX01000177.1:3181-4590 GCA_002297865.1 Lachnoclostridium sp. UBA739 | reverse complement strand
GTATAGGCACAGTATCGTTACTAGAATTTCTAGAAAAAAACAATCTTTCATCAAAGATTTTACCACTACTAAAAAAAATTATATTAGTTGAACCATCATCACAAGCATTAGAACGTGCAAAACTACATGTTTTTTTAAAAATAAAAAATAATTCCAATATTTCTATAGAAATAATTAATGATTTCTTACCAATAAAAGCAAACAATATAAAAAAATTAAAAAAAAATCCAGCTACAACAATTATAAATATATTTTCAAATATTCTTGATATAGAAGCAATCGATTTAAAAGCTCTTACATCACAAACAATTATTTCCAAATTAAATTATTATATATGTGTAGGACCATGTA
Source organism: Lachnoclostridium sp. UBA739 (assembly GCA_002297865.1). Next base: position 4,239 of record DBKX01000177.1, on the reverse strand, counting down.
ATGCAGGAGAAGAAAGAATTGATGTTTTTTCTAATTATTTTAATCTAGATCAAAAAGATATAATTTTAGATAAAAGAACTACTCAGCTTGGCAAATATTCCACTGGAAGATGGTATACCGCGAAAGCAAAAGTTTTCTTAGTAAACACAGACAAAACATCTATCCCACTTCAGCAATATTCATATTATATCCCATTTCAATTGCATGCTGGCTATGCATTAGATTTTGTTTTCGATTACCTAAAAATAAAAGAACATATCCATTATCATAACTTAAAACAGCTTAATACATTTGAAGTATTAGCACCATTTGATATTGCCGCCAAGGTCACTTATGAAATTCATCCTATCTATGCAGTTTTATCAAATATAATAAGTAGAGGGAACTGTACTAAGGCCAGTCCATATATACACGCAGAATTTAATAAAATTCTGGCTTGTCTCAATAAAGATAATAATTTAGGGAGTATCCATTATTTACTAAAAAACAATATAAATATAAGTGATTATACCGATATTCTCGAAAAAACTCCGTTAGCAATAGCAAGAATACAAAAAGTTTTGTTGGAAGCCTTAATATGTAGAAAATTAACATTGACAAAGACATGGAAAATTCTTGTAATTGAAAACGATGTTCCGTGCGCAGCATTGGCTTTAAAAGATCTTGAACAAATGTTTTACCATTTAACATCCTTATCAAAGGAATATCAAAATCTTAAATGGCCTAAAATTGATCTTTCAATTATTTCAAATAAACATCCAAACTCTTTATTTCATTTAAATTCAAAAGTATATTCTGAAGAAACCAATTCACTGACTCAAACAGAATACGATATAGTATTAGATATCTCAATTGATGAATTCTGTAAAGCTGATACAGTAAAATTTACAAAATTTAAAGCAAAAAACGGATGCTATTTTAATATTAGGTCAAGTATTGAAATTTATTCAAATAATAGAATATTAACAAGTAATAGAATAGAGTATAAGCCTCTGGTAAATAAGACCACAGATGGAACATATCAAAGAATAGAAGAAAATGTATCGCATTTAAAATAA
>DBKX01000177.1:0-3166 GCA_002297865.1 Lachnoclostridium sp. UBA739 | reverse complement strand
TTCCTTAACTTAATATTTAGAAAAATCGATTTTAGAGACGGTCAGCTACCAATACTTGACAGAGCAATGCAACTCAAGACAGTAATAGGTTTATTACCAACAGGTGGCGGTAAATCTCTTACTTATCAAATTGCTGGAATGCTACAACCAGGTGTTTCACTTATTGTCGATCCGATTGTATCTTTAATGAAAGACCAAGTTGATGGGTTGGTATCAAATGGAATTGACAACAGTGCCTCTTTGAATTCAAAAGCAACAGCTGAAGAAAAACAAGAAATTTGTTCTAGAATGGCTGAAGGAAAATACCAGTTCATTTTTCTGTCACCAGAACGACTATGTATAGAAAATTTCAGAACTTTATTAAGTTCCATGTATGAAGCAAAATTCTATTTTTCTTACGGCATTATAGATGAAGTCCACTGCGTTTCCGAATGGGGACACGATTTTAGATTTTCTTATTTACATCTTGGAAGGAATTTATATACATACGTATTACCTAAAAAAGGTAAAACAGAATCAGAATCACATATTTCTTTATTTGGACTCACTGCTACTGCTTCGTTTGATGTTTTAGCAGATGTTGAAAGAGAACTTTCCGGAAACGGCGCATTTCCAATAGATGCCGATACAACTGTCAGATACGAAAATACAAATAGACTAGAACTTCAATACAGAGTTATAAAAGTAGAACATACAGGAAATATTAGGAACAAATGGGATCTTTATAAAGAAAAAAATCAAATGGTTCCATATATTATAAATAATATAATGAAATCATCATTAGATGAATTGGAAAAACCAGAAGAAATAAAAAAAATAAAGCAAAGATTTATTGAACGTGAAAATATAACTCAAGAAAAAATTATTAAAAAAATTAATGAGGCTTCACTAGAAACGCCTGTAAACTACGATTGGTATGAGGATCCTTCTGAAAAAATTGGTGCCATTGTATTTTGTCCACATAGACAAGGATCATTGGGACCATATGATAGCCCAAAAAATGATGGAATTGTTTCTACAATAAAAAATTCAATTAACTGTGACCATATCAGTTGCTTTGTTGGCGGAGATGATCTAACTGCTCAGGATGAGTTTGTCAGTAATAAAACAAATATTATGGTTGCAACAAAAGCATTTGGTATGGGAATTGACAAACCAAATGTGAGATTTACGCTAAATGTATGTCACTCCGGTTCATTAGAAGCTTTTGTACAAGAGGCAGGACGTGCCGGCAGAGATCAAAAAATGGCTTTGGCTATAATTTTATATGATCCGACCCAAGTTCCGGAAAAAAACAATGGAAATACAGAGTATTGCGCCGTAGATGTGGGAATTCATAAATTTTTCTATAATAACAATTTTAAGGGGAAGAATTTTGAAAAAAGAGTGATGTATTACATGATGACAGAACTGGACATGGAACTTGAAGAACCAGAAAATATAACTTCTCCTAAATTAACTACAGTTGCCGGTTTCATAAAATCTTTGGAAAAATGTCCAAATGGAGCAACGATTTCATGTCAATTTTCATACAACAGTACATCAAGATCTTTTTACATATTAAATCAAAAACTAATTGCTCATGGATTACCTCAAATAGGTAATAACTATGGATCTACTAAAGAAAAGAACGATCAAGAATACGCTGCAATTCTGTCAAAAACCATCTATAGAATGTGTTGTATAGGCTTAATTGACGATTATACACAAGACTATAGCAATAAGACATTTAAAATAATCGCTCGAAAGAAAGGTGAAGGGGAATATTTTAAGGAACTAGGTAAATATTTACGAAGATATTATGCTGACGACAGAGTACAAAACGAATTAAACAAGGCATACATCTATAGAGGACAGAACGAAATACAAAAATGTCTTGGTTATTTAACTGATTTTGTTTATGAAAAAATAGCCACAAAGAGATGGCGGGCAATTAACGACATGGAAGCTTTCTGTAGCGAAGCCGTAACTAGTGATTTGAACTGGCTCGACACAAACGAAATGCTGAAAGACCATCTTTATTATTATTTTAATTCAAAATTTGCCAGAAGTAATTACACTGCATCTGATGGAACAGAATATTCACTTGTAGACGATACCGAAAGAGGTAAAGTGGCCAGTTTTGATCTAGTAGAAAAATATATGAAAGTATCTGATGATAAAATTATTTCAGACGGTACACCTAAGGAAAACGTAAAACATCTGCAAGGTGCAGTACGACTGATCAGAAGAGCTGTCACAGAAGAAAATCCTGCATTAGATTTACTTAATTCTTACTGCCTGTTATATAACAAAACTGGAAAAAACAAAATGTTACATAGAGAATTAAAGGACAGTTTTGTTAATGGTTATATTGAATTTTATAACAGAACTAAAAACAAAAATGATTTCTACTCACATATTGAAAACTATATAAAAACCATCGGTCCTGATGGAATTGGGATCGCTTCAGGAGATGATTTTGATACTCTAAAAAATTGGGTTATTGAATCAGAATTACAGATTCATTTAAAATGGTTAAAATCTTTTGCAAATAATTTTACAATTTAATCAGGTAATAATATGGATAACAGAGAATTATTAAATTCATTATCAGAATTAGAGCAAAATCTACAAAAAGTATCTTCGGCATCAGAAATGGTAAAAAAAACTGCTGAAGCTTATACAAATATCGCAACGAGTGTCGGAGATTATTCAATAGAATTATCAAGAATAAACAAAACTATCAAAACAATCTCTACAACAATAAAAACATTATCAGTCGATCTTTCTGGAAATATAGATACAAACATTACAAAAATCAGTGAATCTGTTGCTCATAATATTGATGATCTTAATATTAAAGTAACGAAAAACTTGGACAATTTTCAAGGGAACCTTGAAGATGATTTGGCAAGAGTAAAGTCATCACTTAATAAAATAATTGAGTCAACAAATGATTTCTCAGATAATTTTACTAATGGTATAAAATCTGACATCTCAAAATTGAATAATTCTATTGAACAAAATATAAGTGATCTTAATAAAAAAACAACATTTAGTCTTAGTCACTTAGATGATCAAATTCAAGTAAATTTATCTAAATTTAATAATTCAATAGATCAGGATATTTCTCAGATTAAAGAAAATTTTGATACTTGTTTAAAAGATATACAGAACAAAATAT
>DBKX01000164.1 GCA_002297865.1 Lachnoclostridium sp. UBA739 | reverse complement strand
TAATCACTTCGTCAAAAATAAGCAAAGCTTCATTTTTATCGCAGATGTTTCGAAGTCCTTCTAGGAATCCATCTTCTGGTAACACAATTCCCATATTGGCTGCAACTGGCTCTACAATGACACAAGCAATTTCGCCTTTATTTTCTTGGAACAGTGCTTCCACGCTGGATAAATCATTATATCTTGCTGTTAAAGTATCCTGTACACAGCCTTCTGGAACTCCGCTGCTTCCTGGTACTCCTGCCGTCATAACACCAGAACCAGCTTTCACTAAAAGTGCATCTGAATGTCCATGGTAACAGCCCTCGAATTTAATAATCTTATTCTTTCCTGTAAATCCTCTAGCTGTACGAATTGCACTCATAACAGCTTCTGTTCCTGAATTGACCATACGCACCATTTCAAGTGCTGGTACAAGCTCACACATAAGTTCTGCCATTTCCACTTCAATTGCTGTGGCGGCACCATAACTTAATCCATACTGCATCTGATCTCTCATAGCATCCATTACTTTTTCATTGTTATGGCCTAAAATCATAGGCCCCCAGGAACCAATATAATCAATATATTGATTGCCATCAATATCATAAAGGTACTGGCCTTTTGCTTTTTCTATAAATTGTGGCTGCCCTCCAACTGGTCCAAATGCCCTGACAGGACTGTTTACACCACCTGGAATTACTTTGACTGCTCGTCCAAACCACTTCTTTGACTTTTCTGTTTTCATACTCATAAACAAGTTCCTTTCCATGCTAGCCGATTCTTCCCTCTTTCATGTAACCTGCTAATTCTTTTGCATAATACGTAATCAGCATATCTGCTCCTGCGCGGTACATTGCCACTGCAGATTCACAAACAACAGATGCCTCATCAATGTAATGAAGGGCTGCAGCTGCTTTAATCATCGCGTATTCTCCACTAACACTGTATACAGCAAGTGGTTTGTCATAGGTATCTGCTACCTCTCTTACAATATCCAGATAGGAAAGACCTGGTTTCACCATCAGAATATCCGCTCCTTCTTGCACATCAAGTCCTGCCTCACGAATTGCCTCTCTTCGATTATGAAAATCCATCTGATAACTCTTTCTGTCACCAAATGCAGGTGCAGAATCTGCTGCATCACGAAATGGCCCATAAAATGAAGAAGAATATTTTACTGCATAAGACATAATCGGTGTATTGACAAACTGATTCTTATCTAGAGTCTGACGAATGGCTTTGATTCGTCCATCCATCATATCGGATGGTGCAACCATATCAGCCCCTGCCTGCACATGTGATAATGCTGTTTTTGCTAAAACCTCTAATGTTTTATCGTTATTTACATACTGTCCATCTAATATTCCACAATGACCATGAGAAGTATACTCACACATGCAAACGTCCGTAATGCAATACAGAAGTGGATAGTTTTCCTTGATATAACGAAGTGCTTTCTGAACGATTCCTGCTGCATCCCATGCACCACTTCCACATGCATCCTTATGTGCTGGGATTCCAAATAACAGAATACTCTTCACTCCTGCTTTCATGACTAACTCCAACTCTTCGCCCAAACGGTCAATACTGTAACGGTACTGTCCTGGCATGGAACTGATTTCTTCCTTAATATTTATCCCCTCAACTACAAACAATGGATAAATTAAGGTATCTGCTGAAACTCTGGTCTCACGAACCATTCCTCTAATAATTGGATTACTTCTAAGTCTTCTTGGCCTATCAATTAATTCCATTTTTCTCTGCCTCCTACTCTTGTAAACTCATCAATAATTCTATCATACTATCCATGGTTGCTTCTTTGGATACAGAAACTTGCATGCCATATTTTCTTGCTTCCTTGGCAGTCTGCTCTCCAATACAGATAGCATTTACTTTGGTATAATCTATATGTTCTAGTGTCTTCACAAATCCTTGTACGGTGGAAGCACTAGTGAATGTCACATAACTCATTTCTTGATCTTTAAAAGCCTGTTCTATCTTTTCGGTCAAAACATCTGCCTGCTCATAAACGGTTTTGTAAACTGCCACATCTTCATAAGAAAGTCCCACTTCTTCCAAATGTGCTGTTAGTGCAGGAGATCCCTGCAATGCACGGAAAATATATACTTTTGTTCCACTTGCTAATGTTCTCTTCAATAATTTTCCTAATGCATCTGCTGAATATTCTTCTGGCATATAATCTGCAAATAAATTATATTCCTCTAATGCCTTTCTAGTACCATTGCCAATTACAGCAAATGTAAGTTTGGGGTCGGTTAACAGATTACGCATGTCTACTCTTCGTTCCTTTAGCTGTCCAAAGAAATGTTTTACTCCTTGTGGACTTGTAAAAACAGCACACACCTTTCCATTTTCCTTTGAGCATCGATCCACCGCCTCTTCAAACTTCTCCTGTAATTTCTTATCTTCCAGTTTTGACACAGGAACCGTATCTATGGACGGCATCTCTACCACCTGTGCCCCAAGTTTTCTAAGTCGCTTTGCCAGATGAGATGCTTTTTCTCTTGGTCTAGTAATTAAAATCTGCTTTCCGAAAAGCGGCTTTTTCTCTATCCATGCAAAACTCTGTTCTAAGGTACACACCTTTCCAATTACAATAACGGCTGGGCTTTTTATTGCTGCTTTGTCCGCTTCTTCCTTTAAAGTACCAACAGTCCCTACTGTACGTCTTTGCCCAAAAGTAGTTCCTCTTTCTAAGATAGCCGCAGGCATATTCGAATCCATTCCTGCTTCTATTAGGGAATTACAAATGGTTTCTAATGCACTGACTCCCATCAAAAATACAAGTGTAGCGTTTAACTGCACAAGCGCCTTGAAATTAATATCCAATACACCATTTTGCTTTTTGTGTCCTGTAATAACATGAAATGATGAGGTGTAATCTCGATGGGTAACTGGAATTCCGTTATAAGCTGGAACCGCAATGGAGGAAGTGATTCCAGGAACAATTTCGAACGGAATTCCTTCTTTACTTAGCAGTTCAAGTTCCTCACCACCTCTTCCAAATACAAAGGGATCTCCTCCTTTTAGACGTACCACTCGTTTTCCCTCTTTTGCTTTTTTAAGAAGAATTTGATTAATCTCATCTTGTGGAACCAAATGACGATTGGAACGTTTTCCAACATTAATCCATTCCGCTTTTTTGGGCAGATAGGCTAGCACTTCCAAACTGACTAGTGCATCATAAACTACAACTTCGGCCTCTGATAAGACTTCCATTCCCTTCATGCTAAAAAGTCCTATATCACCTGTTCCAGCACCTACAAGCCATACCTTGCCTGATTTTAACTGCTCCATTTTTTCCGCTCCTCTCCATTCCTTATGTCCATTGGCTTTTTAATTCCTTTGCTAATTCCTCACCAATTGTCCTTGCATCTTTGACATTTCCTTTTTTAATTCCAACGGAATAATCTTTTGCAGGCTCATGAAAATACAATCCACGTAAGATAATCTGTTTGCCTTCTATTGCCGCATATGCTGCTATTGGAGAACTACAGCCACCATCCAGATAAGTTACAAAGCTTCTTTCTGCTATAGCTGCGTATTCAGACTCTTTGCTGCATGTACTTTCCAGATAAGAATAATCTTCTCCCCTTCTTCCTTGAAATGCCAATATTCCTTGACCAGCCGCTGGTATCATTTCGTCTACAGAGAAAATCCTACTGACAGCATCCTGCATGTTAAGCCGGTTAAGCCCTGCCATAGCAAGTATCGTTGCCACATAATCCTCTTCTTCTAATTTACGAAGTCTTGTCTGTACATTTCCACGAATACTACGAAACTTTGCTTCCGGATAAAGTTTTTTCAACTGTTCCATACGTCTTCTGCTGGCAGTACCAATACAACCCGTTGTAAAATCCACTGTCATGCCCTTTTTTACAATCATAGCATCCCTTGGGTCTTCTCTCTTAGAAAATCCTACGATAGGGATTTCCTTAGCTATTTCCATTGGGAGATCCTTAAGACTGTGAACGGATAAGTCAATTTCTCCTTCTAATAATGCCTTGTCTAATTCTTTGACAAATAACCCTTTTCCGCCAATCTGGTCTAAATTACGGTCCAATATCATATCACCTGTTGTTTTCATTGTTACCAGTTCAAAGGTGATATCAGGGTGAGCTTCTGTAATAGCCTTTAGGGCAATTTGCGTCTGTTCTACTGCTAGTTTGCTGTCACGGCTTCCTACCTTAATCACTTTTTTCACAGTTATCATCCCTTCTATGCTTATTTCTATATTCTAATTTATAATACTTCTTTTATCTTTTCCGGAATTCCACAATAGATACGATATACTACATCGGCTTCTTTTGCAATCTTGCACAACGCTCTCCCTGTCTCTTCACGCCACTTGCGTTCCAATTTATCTATTGGCACAATTCCGTTACCAATCTCATCTGCTACAATCAGCCAGGAAGGATTGCTGATAATGAAATTAAGATCTTTCTCATAATTTTTTCCCTGCTTAATCCATTGTCTCATACAATGATGAAAATGATTGAGACAAACCAAACTTTTCTGTCTTCCTTCCCTGTTTTCTGTTAATAAATCTTCCACTGAAATATTTCTATACTCTGGAAACGTTAACTGAACCCATTCCGTCTTTCCCTGACACGCTCCGCCAATTACTAAAATTTTCTTCATTTAGAACCCCTTACCTCTCTCACTTAATTATTTGCAAACTTGAAACCTAAAATAGAATCTTACCTGTTACCATCAAAGCAGCTACTATTGCCAATTCATATATTTGCAGAAAGAATCCTGCCAGATCCCCAGTTATTCCCCCAAATATTTTTTTACATACTCTATAGTAGTAGGCAAAGATGATGAAAGACACGACCACTACTACACTCCCAATTCTAACATCCATCCAAAGAAGAAGGAACATCTCAATGACAAAATAAACTGCCATAATCCTTTTCACATGATTTCTATGGGCACCATCTTGAAATGTTGCAGCAAGCCCTGTGTTCTTTGCCAGTGGAAATGCTGCTACACTAAACCCGCTTAAGGTTCTTGACATCACATAAGTAACCGCAATAAATGGCATTACTTTAAAACTTACCTCGCTCCAGATTCCTATGCTGAGTACAAAATAAACCAGTCCAAATATAATTGCAAATGCGCCCGAATTCGGGTCTTTTAATATTTCTAATCTTTTTTCTCTATCTCCATAGGAATTCAGTGCATCAATGGTATCTAAGTACCCATCCAAGTGAATTCCGCCTGTAATCAACACTGGAATTACCGTTGCTATACATGCTGTAAAAAATGCTCCAAACTGGTATTCTCTTAAAAACCAAAGTCCTCCACTCATAACAAGCCCAATGATAACTCCTATAAAAGGAAAAAAACAAAGAGCATATTTCATGTTCCTTTTATTCCATTCCACTCTTGGCATTGGAATCTTAGAATACATGGAAAATGCTATAATCATAGATTGTATTAGCATATTATCGTCCTTTCTTGGCATATTTATTTTTATGATAAATTGGAATTCCACACACAACTTCCACTACTATATCTGCACGCTTTGCCATCTGTCTGTTGATAGCACCTAACTTTCTAATGTAATCTTTTGTACTTTCATCATAGTCACATCCATCCGAAAAAATTTCATTGGTTACAACAACCAGATTGGCACATTGCTCTAAAATACTGTCGATTCCCTCTATCACTTCTTTCACTGTATTTTCTTTCGCTCCATCTTCTTGAAACATCTCATTTGCCGTCAGATTGGACATGCAGTCTAACAAAACTGTACAGCCTTTTGGGAGAGCAACTTTCTTTAAGTCTGTAAAACATTCCATGGTTGTGAAATGTTTTTCTTTTCTCATCAAACGATGTCTTTCTATCTTACCTTTTGCTTCCTCGTCAAATGCCATCATGGTAGCAATATAAATTCTCTTTTCTTCCTTATGGGACAATTGAAGTATGACACTTTCAGCAAATTCTGATTTTCCACTTCCACTGCCTCCACTTATCATATAGAACATAATTCGCACTCTTTTCTCCTTAATCATTCAATCGTACTACAATTAGCATGAAATGTAAATGAATCATTATAGCAGAATTTCTCTTCAATGAACTTTCCTGCTTAACAAAAATAACCCTGCAAATTGGACATACCTTTCATGTGCCCAATCTACAGGGTTTATTTTACTATTCCTTATCTACCACAACAATATTTATACTTCTTTCCACTTCCACATGGGCATTTATCATTACGTCCAATCTTCCTGCCTTCTCTAACATATGTTGTCTGCTTTGGAGGCATCATGCCTACCATCTTAGGTGCTTCTTCTGCAAGACCTAATTCATACAGCTCGTTTGGAGTATAACCACGGTTATCCCACATTCTAGTTGTGTTGCTTAATTCAGATAATAATTCACCGATTTCATAAACCTGCTGTTCACTTTTAAACTCGATCTCACGTACCAGGAATTCATTCAATGCATCTGCTGGCCCTTCTCCAAAACAACAAGCTAACTGTAAATCGGAACAAAGCCCTTCCGCCTGTTCTTCGTCTGTTACTACATTGGCAACAATGTACTCTTTTAATTTGCCGTATGCTTCATTTCTCTCAAAATAATCATCTTCTGCGTATCGTAACAATGCTTCTTTCTCTGGTACATAATATGGCTTGTCGCTCTGCTCATCCAGAAGGGAATTGAACTCTTCTTCATCCTCAATGGCTTCATGTACAAAATATGCCCCTTGTAATTCAAAGAATACTTCACGCAAACCAAGGTTATGATAATCAGCTAATACTTCTTCTATACAAGTCTCTTCTTCGTTCTGCTCATTAAAAATTTCGACTACTTTAGCGTAAGGTACAATACCATACAAGTTTGTACAAGCTACGCAATATTTGATTACTAAGTCAAATCTTTCTTTTTCTGCGATAAACTCGGCTGTGAATAATTTTTCATATAAGTCCTTTACTTCATCCGGCACGATAATTCCATTACCTTCGGTTAAGTAGTAAAATCCAGAAACAAAAAAGTAAATGCATTTATAATAATCTTTTTCCTCGAGAATCACTTCTTCCTTTAAAGATTGTCTAAACAGCTCCATCTCTTCATCATCAGCACATAAGAAAACCTGTTTGGCGTTCTCATAATTTAATAAAGATGCTTCTACAAATTCAATCAGTTCATCCTTTTTTAACTTGCTGTAGCCCTGGATGCCAAATGCCTTAGACATGTCTCTTAGTTCCTTAACCGTATGTTTTTTCAGANNATATAATTCCTCCACAAAACCAATACTTCTAAATTAGTTTCTCGTCTTTTTTCTTATGCAAACTATTCGCTTATGCAAATTTAGGCATCCGCAAGTATCTGCACACGACATTATCTGTTGGGATTTTGAATCCTATGATAATCTCATCATAAAATCAGTATAACTAAATTGGCGTACAATTTCAAGTTCTCCTGACATATGATGTATTACAATTGATGGTAAACTGATCCCATTAAAGGTATTATTTTTCACCATGCTGTAATGAGCCATGTCACAAAAGACGATTTGACTGCCAATTTTAAGTGGTTCGTCAAAGGAATAATCACCGATGATATCACCAGCTAAACAGGTTGGTCCTCCAAGGCGATACGCATATTTCCTCTCTCCCAGTGCCCCTGCTCCAATGATTTCAGGACGATATGGCATCTCTAACACATCTGGCATATGACATGCTGCCGATGTATCTAAAATTGCGATATCCATTCCATTATGTGTAACATCCAGCACCGTTGCCACCAAAAATCCCGTATTGAGAGCTACTGCTTCTCCTGGCTCTAAATAAACCTGAACATCATACTTCTCTTTCAGATACAACACACATTCAATTAAGGTTTCCACATCATAATCTGGTCTTGTTATATGATGTCCTCCACCAAGATTAATCCATTTTGCCTCTTTTAAATACTTACTGAACTTTTCTTCTATATGAGGAATTGTTCTCTTAAGGACATCTGAATTCTGCTCGCACATGGTATGAAAATGAAAACCATCTATGCCGCTTACATCTTTTCCTTCCAAATTGTCAAGGGTTGTTCCCAGTCTTGAATACTTGAAACAAGGATTATATAAATCTGTTTCCACTTCTGCATACTCTGGATTTAAGCGAATTCCGCACTGAATGTCATGGTCTGCCGCCTCCACTTGTGAGCGAAACCGCTGCCATTGTTCTACCGAATTAAATACAATATGGTCAGATAGGGCTACGATTTCTGGAAAGTCCCTTGGATCGTACGCTGGATTGTAAATGTGAGTTTCCTTTCCAAACTGTTCCTTTCCAAGTTTCGCTTCAAACAAGGAGCTGGCTGTTGTACCGTCTAGATATTCGCTGATAATAGGGTACACAGAAAACATAGAAAATGCTTTCTGTGCCAACAATATTTTGCAACCTGTTCTATCTATCACATATTTTAATTTTTCCAAATTTTCCCGTAAGAGTCTCTCTTCCACCACATAATAAGGTGTTTCAATCGATGCATTTCCCATGACATACTCCTACTCTACCAAATCAGGATGAAAGCTTTCTTTCCATGGAAGACCCCATTTATTAAGTGCTTCCATGAATGGATCTGGATCGAATTCTTCTACGTTGTATACACCTGGACGAAACCATTTACCTGTCATCACCATCATGGCACCAATCATGGCAGGTACACCTGTTGTATAGGAAATTGCCTGGGAA
>DBKX01000280.1 GCA_002297865.1 Lachnoclostridium sp. UBA739 | reverse complement strand
GATTAGTAGATCTGTTCCCGGAACAGCTTAAAAATACAAAACTAAAAGATTTTGTGAAGGGCATTAACAAATCAAAACCAAGTCTTATCCGTACCCAGTCCGATGAGCTGACATATCCGCTTCATATTCTAGTTCGTTATGAAGTGGAAAAAGCAATAATTGAAAAAGGTGTAGACGTAAAATCGCTTCCTAAGCTTTGGAATGAGAAATATAAAGAGTATTTAGGTGTAGAGCCTGAGAATGATGGAGAAGGCATTTTACAGGATATTCACTGGGCAACAGGTGAGTTTGGATATTTCCCTTCTTATGCATTGGGAAGTGCAGTAGCAGCTCAAATTTACTATTATATGAAGAGTGTTATGCCTTTAGAAGATTATCTAAAAGAAGGCAATCTGCTTCCAATACGTGAATTCTTAAAAGAGAAGGTCCATCAGTACGGTAAATCTAAGACAACCAATGAAATTTTGAAGGAAATGACAGGCGAAGAGTTTAATGCGGATTATTATATCAAATATCTAAAAGAAAAGTACCAGAAGATTTACAACCTTTAGAATAATTTATTTTGTATCGTCTCATATTATAACTGTAAGTTTTATAACTGAAAGTTTATCGATAAGAAAAGAGGATACAAAATGAACGAGAAATTACGTATTACAGCGGTACACGCTAGAGAAATTCTAGATTCTAGAGGAAATCCAACAGTCGAAGCAGAAGTCGTATTAGAAGATGGAAGCACAGGAATTGCAGCAGTTCCTTCTGGAGCATCTACAGGAGCCTTCGAAGCGGTAGAACTTCGTGATGGCGACAAACAAAGATATCTTGGGACAGGCGTAACAAAGGCAGTACACAATGTAAATACAGCGATTGCAGATACTGTAATTGGCATGAATGCTTTTAATCAGGCTGAAATTGACAAGGCTATGATAGAAGCGGATGGAACAGAAAACAAAGGTAAATTCGGTGCCAATGCTATCTTAGGTGTATCCTTAGCAGTAGCAAAAGCAGCTGCCAATGCTGTTTACTTACCACTGTATCAATATGTAGGTGGATGTAATGCAACTGTACTTCCAGTGCCTATGATGAATATTATCAATGGTGGAAAGCATGCGGATTCCAGTTTGAATATTCAGGAATTTATGATTATGCCAGTAGGAGCGTGCTGCTTCCGTGAATGCTTAGAACAAAGTGCTACCGTATTCCATACACTGAAAAAGCTTTTGAAAGCGGATGGTTATGTAACGGCTGTTGGTGATGAAGGTGGTTTTGCACCAAAATTCAGTAGTGACGAGCAGGCACTGGAATATATCGTAAAGGCAATTGATGCAGCAGGATATCGCCCAGGTGAAGATTTTTTAATTGCCATGGATGCAGCAGCAACAGAAATGTATGAAGAAGCAGCGAAAACAGGACGTAAAGGAGAGTATCTCTTCTGGAAATCAGGAGAATACAAATCAGTCGACGGCATGATTGATTATTGGGAAGATTTGTGCTCCAAATATCCAATTATTTCTCTTGAAGATGGTCTTGCAGAAGAAGACTGGGATGGCTGGGCTAAGTTAACCAATCGTCTTGGAGATAAGATTCAGCTCGTTGGAGACGACTTATTTGTAACCAATACAAAGAGAATTGAAAAAGGAATGAAACAGGATGTTTCTAACTCAGTTCTTATTAAAGTAAACCAGATAGGTACATTAACCGAAACATTAGAAGCCATAGAAATGGCAAAAAATAATAAATGGACAGCTATTGTTTCCCATCGTTCTGGTGAAACGGAAGATGTCACTATCGCTGATATTGCAGTAGCAATGAATGCTGGTCAGATTAAAACAGGTGCACCTTCGCGAAGCGACCGTGTTGCAAAATACAATCAATTACTTCGAATTGAAGAAGAACTGGGAAGTACAGCACGTTATCTTGGAAGAAATGCATTTAAAGTGAAATCAATGAAATAGTAAAAAGGGGCTGTCGCGCTAAAAATGATATGCCCTTTGTCAAGTAGACAGGATAAATATCTAAAACAATTTATTGACTACCGCTTAAATTGATGCGGTAGTTTTTCTATGCTATCCATTTTGACTTATTTTTTCAATACGTTTATTTTTAGGTATCGGATACTGAATTGGTGTATCGGTTTCAAGTGCTTCAGTCCGTACTTCTGACGGTGTTTTGCATCCGGATCTTTCTTGAGGACGTTCGCTATTATAAAACTTTATGTAAGATTCTATCGCTGTTCTAAGCGATTTTTCATATGTAATTTTATACATGCAGTATATTTAGAAATATCATACTTACTAGCAAGTACACGAACAGGGGCAACACCATCTAAGTACTGTTGTGTAGCCATTGCTCTAAATTCAGGTGTATGCAATTGATTTGACATAAAAATACCTCCTAAGTAGATTTTGATTATTTGCCATATCTACTTTGGAGGTATTATATCAAAAGGTAGAAATACCCAAAGAAATAAAAGGCGAGTTCAGAAAGATAGAAGTTCATACAGTTGTCGACAGAGCTGTCCAACAGGCAATCGTACAGGAACTCACACTAATCTACGAGGAGCAATTCTCAGATAAAAGTTTTGGCTTTCGCCCAAATCGAGGAGCACATAATGCCCTTAGGCAATGCCAAAAGAATGTAAATGACGGCTATGTATATGTAGTGGATATGTCTATACATTGAGAGATGGCTAAAAACTCCGTTTGTATTGAGAAATGGTGAAGAGATAGAACGAAATGCGGGAACACCACAAGCACCATTTGAAAAATATGCAGATGATGGGGTGTACGTTGCAAGACGAAAGAAGAAGCACTTTTTATAATTTCATTGCCTCGGTCAGCAAAACGTTGGCCAAGGCATTCAGGGATAGAATTAAATCGCTAGAAATACACAAGAAAACTGGGTGTAAAATCGATTTGATTTGGAGATAGTTTTCAGTGAGTTAAGCATTTTTGAACTGCAAGTTAAATATTATAAAAAGAATTTACAATTTATAGTGAATTGTAAAGTG
>DBKX01000119.1 GCA_002297865.1 Lachnoclostridium sp. UBA739 | reverse complement strand
TAAATGATAATTAGATATTATCATACAATTAGCGATAACATAATTAGACGTTCTAGGAAGTTATGCAAAAGTTAGTATTTAAAATGCGGTTAAACCATGTATACCAATCCAAGGTCGAATTTAGTAGATTCTTGAATGATCATCCGAACGATTTCTGGTTGATTTATAGCAAAAAATTCGGTTTGATGTCGACATTTTTCTAAGTATAAGTAAGCACACTTATATCTTAAAGCAAAAATCCGGACTATTAAAATTGATTTAATAGTCCGGATTTTAACTTTATCAATATACCCCTTTGTGTTTAAATGCTACCGTCTAAAAATAGAGTTAACTTTAGAACCAGTTTCAAGTAACCCATTTGCCGTCATATATCCGTTTTTATTTTCAGTTTATTTCTCGGATGCTTTTTTGCAAATATTTTTTTCTGGGCGTTGAGACTTACATGCGTATAAATTTGTGTTGTAGTGATTGAGCTATGTCCAAGGAATTCCTGAATATATCGAATATCAACATCCTCCTCTAATAAAAGTGTTGCTACTGTATGACGAAACATATGCGGAGTTATATGCAAATTAGCATCAACAAGTTTGGTGTATTTATTGACCATAAAGCGCACCGACTGTTCTGAAAGTTTATTTCCTCTGTTGTTTATAAAATAGCATTCATTGACCCTAATTTCGTCGCAGTATTCTTTTTGATATCGTCTCAAAGCACAAACAACATCCTTATTAGTTAATTGAATATATCTCTCTTTGGATCCTTTCCCATTAACTTTTATATACCTATCTCTGAGATCCACGTCAGATATTTTCAGATTGCACAGTTCTTGTACCCTAACACCCGTTGAAAACAGCAACTCCAAAACTGCAATATCTCTGGTTATACACTTATAATAATATTCAGTATGATAGGGTTCATTGTACTTCATATACGCGATTTCAAGAATTTGGGCAAGCACCGGAGTTGGAATAACCTTCGGCAAAACAAACGGTTCGCGGCGTTTAATAGATATTTTATCAAATGGACTTGATAAAATTAAATCACTATTTTCCAAGTAATGAAAGTATGTTTTAAGACAAGCAATTTTTCTTTTTACAGTTTTGGGTTTATACTTTATATATAACTCTTTTATATATTCCTCTAATGTCTCCTTGCTATTCCATGGCTTATCAACGCAAAATATTAAAAATTGATTCAAATCTATGGTATATGCTTTCAATGTTTTTTCGCTCAGTCCTCTCATATACCTACAATCATCTAAAAATTTTTCAATATTCTTTTTTAACTCTGCCATCATAACATCTCCTATATAAAATCGTGATGACACATATTATATAAGAATGGGAAATCACAGTAAACAACAATTGACAAATAAACTAACCCTCAAAAAGCATTTAGCTTTTTGAGGGTTAGTTTTATAGTTGTTTCAGTCCATTGTGGTCAATCCTTGCAGCGAACTACAGAGTGACTATTTCATGTTAAGTATTGAAAACCAAAAAATATAAAAATCTTCATCTGTACAGCAATACTTATTTAAAACTTTAGCCAATCAAAGTTCTAAGACAAACCAGAAGGCCCACCTGCGTCATAATGAAAATCCACCATACTGCGGCTAACTTCAATACATAATGAAAAGTCCTCGGTTTTCTGCCAACTCTTATTTTTGCAATATCATCGCAATATCGTTGAGAAAATCTGTATATATCATAGCGAAGAAAGGCTAAAACATCCTCGGAATGCGGCCACCAATCCAAATCAAACGACAAATATTTGTGTTTTTTACAGCATCTGTAATCTATATTTTCAACCAGAGATTTTTTGCCGTAAGTCCAAGGCTCCCTGGTAGCATACGTTTTTTGACCCTCTTCGCAGATAACATAATAGACTACATTATCCTGCGGTTTACAGCGTGCAAAGCAAAACAGAATGCCTAAACGAACCTTATACAACGCCCAACCGTTAGCCTCCATTTTTGAAAGCATATTTTCAAACGCTGCGATGCTCCAAAGAATCCACGGGCGAAATAGCATCTTTTTTTGAGCATTATTTTTTTCCATGCCATTTCCTCATTATCCAATTTTTGATTCTATTTGCTGTACGAGATACTGATAAATCAATTGCTCTAGAAAGAGCCTTCGCCTTATAAATTAATTTCTTTCCTGTACTTTGTTTCTTTGCTGCATGCGCCAGTCCTTTTTGAACATTAGGTGTCCTCTCTCTTTTAGAGAGAATCCTGGCTCTTGTCGTCCCCTTCTTTAATAGTTTTTCACCTTCATTAAGCATCCCATCCGTCACCTCTTTATTTATCTTACTGCCAATAGTAGTTGACGCAACATCGCACACCACATTTACGCTGGCCTCAGAAACAAGTGACCCTAGATCTGCCGTATTTCCTGAGCTTCTATATGTCGTATAAACATCATACCCATTTGTAAATATAGAACATGCAGCAGCCGCAATTATCGTCGCTACGGGCTTACTCGCAACCGAACTTACAATACTAATAGCTGCGCCAGTTGTAAATGATATCGCTAAATTTACAATAGCTACATTTTTATTGCCACCATTTTCACATACGTCCACTAGTTCCACTATTTCATCAATAGAATTCAACAATCCATCGGCAACTGCCCAAAGTACAATCCCCCAAATGCCTCCGTCTCTATCGACACGGATCACCGGGTTGTTATCGCAATAAGCAAAATAATTTTTATCCGTGAGAGCCTGAGGCGATACTGCGGAAAGCAACTCATCGTCTGAATTAAGCATTCGCTTAACAATCGGATCATAATAACGAGCACTTATGTAATACAATCCCGTCTCAGAGTCAAAGTAATACCCACGATAGCGAAGCGGATTGACATTGGCGATGTGGGTCGAATCTGTAATCGCCGCACCATTGGCATCGGTGACAGAAATTACATTGCCCCAAGCGTCATAGTTGTAGTTGGCAACAACCGTACCCGCACCGTCGTAAATGCGAATAACATCTCCGCGCCAGTTGCAGACAAAGTAGTAGTCGGTTGTAGTACTGCCGTTCTTGTAGCGAACACCGGAGGGGTTGCCGTCGGCATCATAGAAGAACCACAGCTCTGTCGTACCGAACTTCTCATACTGCAAGG